>CAZMQR010000016.1:0-15935 GCA_964568325.1 uncultured Chloracidobacterium sp.
CGTTGTTGTCGGCGTGAGCTCCGCCGTTGAGGATGTTCATCATCGGCACGGGCAGGGTCTTTGCATTGGTGCCGCCGATGTAGCGGTAGAGCGGCATTTCCAGCACCGATGCGGCCGCACGCGCATTGGCCAGAGAAACGGCGAGGATAGCGTTTGCGCCGAGCTTTGACTTGTTCTCGGTCCCGTCGAGATCGATCATCACCTGATCGATCATCGTCTGGTCCAGGCAATCGAGGCCCTCTAGTTCGCGGCCGATCGTCTCATTGACATTTTTCACGGCGTTGAGAACGCCCTTGCCGAGATAGCGGTGAATGTCTCCGTCGCGAAGCTCAACGGCCTCGTTCTCGCCGGTCGAGGCCCCGCTCGGCACCATCGCCCGGCCCTGCGTGCCATCCTCGAGGATCACCTCGGCCTCGATCGTCGGATTACCACGCGAATCCAACACCTCGCGTGCATGGACCTGTTCTATGAAGCTCATAAGTTCTGGTTCGTAGAAAGCAATATCGTAACCGACGGCACGAACGATACCAAGGGCTACGCGGCCTCGTCAGTTTTCCGCATCCTGATCTGGCGAATGCGGCGTTTCTCCATTTTTTCGACCTCAAAGACGTGTCCGTTGAACGGTATCGTATCGCCGACTGCGAGCACCTGGCCGGCCTCGGACATCATAAAGCCGGCGAGCGTCGTATAGGCCTCGGAGACAGGCAGATTCAGCTTTTCACGGCGATTCAGGTCGCGCACGGCCAGGCCGCCATCGAGGATGCAGCTCCCGTCAGGCTGCTTTGCGATCTGACGGTCGACCTCAGCATCGTGCTCGTCCGAAATGTCACCTACGATCTCTTCGAGCAGGTCTTCGAGCGTGATTATGCCCTCGATGCCGCCGTGTTCGTCAACGACAAACCCAAAATGGAACTTTTCGCGCTGCATCTGCCGCAGCACATCCTCAAGCCGCGCATTGTCGACGACATAGTTTGCCTTGTGAATTATCCCGGCCAGATCGAACGCCTCGGGCCGGCCGATGTATTTGACCAGATCGCGCGTATGCACGTAGCCGGCCATCTCATCAAGCGAGCCTTGTGTTACCGGTAACCGCGAAAAGCCGCTCTTGCGAAAGACCTTTATCAGGTCGTCGAGCGAGACCGATTCCGGGACCGCGACGATCTCGGTCCGCGGTATCATGGCCTCTTTTACGGTCGTTTCCGAGAATTCAAAAACACTGTGGATGAGCTGGCGTTCTTCGCGATTCAGATGGCCGCTCGCCTCCGAGAGGTTGATCAGTTGACGTATCTCGTCCTCGGTATAGATCGAGCCATGCTCGGAACGCGCACGCAGGCCGAACAGCCGAACGGTTTTGGTCCCCGTCCAGTCGAGAATGCGGATCGGGTAGTAAAAGACCTTATAAAAGATCTGCATGGGCAGCGCGAGCATCAGAGCCATCCGTTCACTGATCTCGAGCGCCATTGTCTTCGGCGCAAGCTCGCCAAATACGATATGCAGGAATGTAATGATCGAGAACGCTATCGCAAACGAGATCGTATGGAGCACCGCAGGCGACGCCAAGAATGCCCAGCCTGTCGAATCTGCGAGGGCAAACAGCGGGCCGTCTATGAGACGGGCGACGGCAGGCTCGCCTATCCAGCCCAATCCGAGCGACGCGAGCGTAATGCCGAGTTGTGTCGCTGAGATATACGCATTCAGGTCGTTCAGAACGGCAGCTAACCGACGTGCAGAACCACTGCCGCCCGCTGCGAGCGCTTCAATGCGCGACTTGCGCACCGCGACGAACGCAAACTCTGACGCAACAAAAAACCCGTTAGCGAGGACGAGCAGAATGACCAAAAAGACGTTAAAGATGCTCATCGACGCCGACGGCGTCTCGGCAGGAACAGTATTGGCCGCAAAGAGCAAGAGCAAACTGGCAGGATCGTCCATCGCGGATCATCGATAGCGGCATTTCTTCGACCGCCTAATCCAAGAAGTATATCACAGGCCTCTCGCGAAGCGGCCCCCGACAATACGGAGGCAAGCTGTAGCAGCAATAGCCGCCAGTTTTGGCTGCATTGTGTAGAATAGCAGTGTGAAGTCCCTTGCTGTCTGTCTCTTCGGTCTTTCCCTTTTGCTTTCTTCGGCGTGTCGACCGGCTGCGGCTCCGGTTGCTGTATCGGACCAGCCTTCGTCGATCAATGGCCGCCCGGTGACGAATCTCCCCATGCCGCCCTCAAAGCCGCTCGCCGATATGAGTTGGACGGACCCTGACAGCCGAGTTCACAAGCTCAGCGATCTCAAAGGCAAGGCCGTGATACTCGATTTTTGGGCGACCTACTGTGGCCCTTGCCGTGACGAGATACCGCATCTCAACTCGCTCCTTGCAAAGCACGGCGGCGACAACCTCGCTATCGTCGGGCTTAACGTTGGCGGCAAAGAAGACATGGACAAGGTCCCTGATTTCACCAAGATCACAAAGATCGACTATCCGATCGCCCTGCCCGAGGATGAACTGAGCCGTTTTATCTTCGCCGGCCGAACTGAAATACCACAGACAGCCGTCTTTGACCGCAACGGCGATCTCGTGAAAAAGTTCATGGGCTACAACGCCGCGATCAGAAAGGAACTGGACGATGCGGTCGCGATGGCGGTCATGACCAGCCAAAAATGATAGTCACCTTTTTTTCTTCCGCGCTATACTGTCCTCATAGCTTGTTTTTCGGCATGAGGCGTCTAACCGACAACGCCCTCTCATAACGTCGCCGGATCGACGTGTTCGTTCCGTTTTTTCAGAGCCAGAAAGAGGCCTTGCTTTCGGGGAGAAATGGCATATGAGAACGTACAATACGATCGTCCTTTCAATACTTGCGACCTTCCTGATTGGCCTGATGGTGATGCGGACCGACGCCCGGTCCTTTGTGGTTCCGCATTACATCGAAAAGGACGGCTTGGTCAATACGACGCAATTCACTTTTGATACGACGTTTTTCGTCACCTACCTCGGCGGGATCGGCAACACCGACCTCACTCCTGGGGCCTCGATCGATCTGTTCATCTATGACGATCTAACCGGCCAGCCGCTCAAATCGTTGACCAGCATAGATGTCTGCAATCCGTGCAGCTTCGCCGTTAGTACCGCAAACCGTAAGGCGATCGGCAACGTCGAGGGCATTGCCAATTCGGTCGGCGGCCTGCCGCGCGCGAACGTGACCGGCTCGATGGTTTTTAACGTCGTGGGCGATTTCGATAACGTCGATACGAGTGTGTTTGTCATCAATTCGCATACCACGGCCTCTGATGTATCCATACTGTCTGTAACCGTTGAAGATCTTACAATAGATCTCAGGGAGACCACAGATGGTTCTAGGCCATTCGATTGGCGCGAGGACTCGATGTTGCCGGGCCAGCCGTTCTCATTCTCGATCGATCTTAATGTGTTTTATGCTGGCGGCCTGCCTGGCACGACGGTCGGAAGCGGAGCAACGGTCAACCTGCGACTCTATGACGACCTGACCGGCCAACCGCTGCTCTCAATGACCGGCCAACCTGTGTGTGATCCCTGCTCCGCCAATCTCACCAACGTCAACAGAAAACACCTGTTCTCCTTCGACGCGCTGATCCGCGCAGCGGGAGGTTTTCCGCGAGCGGACGTTAGGGGCTTTGCGACCGTCGAGGTCATGGGCGACACGCGGAACGTCTCGATCCAGGATATTGGCACCAACACTCATACCGGCCCAAACGATCTAGAATGGTTGCAACCTTTTGATCCGGGTCCTCTAATGACACCAGATCTGAGAGAAGCCGAGCAAGCCCTCCGAACTCATGGACTCGCTAACCTCGTTGAAAAACAAGGCACGATCAATAACACGCCATTCACTTTCGACACAAATATTTCCATGACTTACATGGGCGGTTTGCCCGGCTTTCCGACAGGGACGGGCGCGACGGTTGACCTTACTATTTTTGATGAAGCCACGGGCTTGCCGATGAAAACCGCGACAAACCAGGACGTGTGCAATCCATGCACGACAGTCCTAGACACCACGACGCGAAAACGGACGATCGTTATGGACGACATGATCGTCGCGAACGGTGGGTTTGGCGCACAGCAGGTTAAGTTAGGGTTTGGTATTGTGGTTTTGCATGGCGACGATCCGAGCGGTGTCAATATTCTGAGTTTCGTCGTCAATTCGCATACCAGTCCGTTCGACCTCTCGGTGTTCGGCTTTGAACCGCAGCCAATCCTAGGCGAGCCGGGCTCTCCCTTCCAGAAGGTTATCGACAGAACCGAAGAAAGGCCGGGAGGCAGGAGCGAGGGCAGCCGTCGAATATTGTCGACCGAATACAACTACTCACACTTCCGCGACCGGACGGGCAAGGCAAGCAACACGACATTTACATTCGACAGCGAGTTTCACGCAGTTTATAACGGCACAAACACGGCGAATCTCGAATTGTATCTCTACGACCAGATGACGAGCCAGCCGCTGATGTCGCTAACAAATCAGCCCGTCTGCAACCCGTGTAACTTGCCACTCAACACGACGACCAAAAAGCGTCGCATCATAGTGGACGACCTCATAACGGCCGCCGGTGGATTCCCGCGGCTCGACGTTGCGGGATTTGCGAGAATAAAGGTCACCGGCGACGCCGGCCGTGTCGCGATACTCGGCATGCTCATAAACGCCCATTCGGGCCCGAATGACCTTTCAACATCCGAAATTCCAACGCGCGTGAATGTGCGGCGTCAGACTGACTACGACTTTAACGGTGACGGCCGGGCCGATATCGGCCTATTCCGTCCGGGCGATCTGCTCGGCGCGATGTTCTATATCCTGCACACAGGCAGCAACCTCTTCAACGCGTTCCGCTGGGGGCTGCCTACCGACAAACCGGTGCCCGGTGACTATGACGGCGACGGAAAGGCCGATATCGCCGTCTGGCGTCCGGTCGCGACGAACGCCGACAATCTGTTCATCTTCCTGAGTCAGACCTCGACCATCCGGAGCGAACATTTTGGCGTGGCGGGCGACGACCCGTCAATTACGGCTGATTTTGACGGCGACGGCAAGGCCGATCCGGCGGTTTACCGTGAAGGCACGACGCCCGGAGCACAAAGTAATTTCTACTATCGGCCTTCGTCGATACCGGGCGTTGATTTTCGCGCGATGCCGTGGGGCATAAACGGTGACCGGCCGCTCAGGGGTGATTACGACGGTGACGGATCGGCGGACGTTGCGGTCTTTCGCCCGTCCAGCCAGATGTGGTACATCCTGCAGAGTTCGACAAGTTCACTCCGTGCTGAGCCCTGGGGCCTGGCGACGGATAGGCTTGTCCCCGGCGACTACGACGGCGACGGCCGCACGGACCTTGCGGTCTTTCGCGGCGGCGTCTGGCACATAAAGCGCAGCCGCGAAGACCTCTACGAAGCCCTGTTCTTTGGCGCCGTAAACGACCTGCCGGTCCCGGGCGACTTTGACGGCGACGGACGGATTGACCTCGCCGTGTTCCGCGAAGGGATCTGGTACATTCTGCGATCGAACGGCCAGACACGGATCGCCGCCTTTGGGGTCGGGGGCGACCTGCCGCTGCCGTTGTTTCAATGATGGGGGTGGTCCAACCTTCCTCGGACGCCGAGCCTGAGATCATTTTGCGGCAACACGATGTCCACCCAATTTGTCCGCTCAGATGACAGGCCGCCCCAGTGTATTCAGGACACAAGCTCCTTTGCGAACTGTCCGTAACGTCTGCAAATCGCGTAGAATCAAGGTATGCGCGATATTCCGGTCGGAAATGGCAGCCTTCTGGTCAATTTCGACGATAAATACCAGATCCGCGATATCTACTTTCCGCACGTCGGGCAGGAGAATCACACTGAGGGTTATCCCTCGCGTTTCGGCGTCTGGGTTGACGGCGAATTCTCATGGATAGCCTCTGACGATTGGACGCACGAACTCAGATATCTTCCCGAAACGCTCGTCACGGATGTGACTGTGGTGAATGAGGAACTTGGCTTGCGGATCGTTAGCAATGACACCGTTGCGAGCCACGATAACATCTTCCTGCGCCGGATCCGTATCGAGAATCTGAAGGATGAGGAGCGAGATGTTCGCGTCTTTCTCCATCAGGACTTTCGTATCTATGAGAACAAGTTTGGCGACACGGCCTATTACGATCCCGACGCAAAGTCGCTGATCCATTACAAGAAGCACCGCTATTTCCTCATCAATACGGAGCCGCATTTTACGACTTTTGCCACGGGAAGAAAGGCGTTTCACGAGAAAGAAGGCACATGGCGCGACGCTGAGGACGGCGAACTGCAGGGAGCGCCTGTCACGGAGGGCTCGGTAGATTCGACGATAGGCGTCGAATTCCAACTGCGAAAGAGCGGGAGCTACGAGTTCTTTTACTGGATCGCCGTCGGAACGACGCGCGATGAAGTGGCAAGCCTGAATAGCCACATCCTCGAGCGTCGTCCGCAGGTGTATCTCGACTATACGGCAAATTATTGGCGGGCATGGGTGAACAAGAACGACCGCGACATGGCCGCGCTCAAGCCCGAGATCATTGACTTTTATAAACGTTCGCTGCTCATCATCCACACTCAGATCGATTACCGCGGAGCGATCCTTGCGGCGAATGATTCCGACGTGACCGAGCGCGCGACCGACAACTACAGTTACCTCTGGACGCGCGACGGCTCGTTCGTTGCAAACGCTCTCGACAAGGCGGGGTATCCCGGCGTGACGCGCGCCTTCTTTGACCTTTGCAGCCGTATTGTCCACAAAGACGGGTACTTCTGCCAAAAATACAATCCTGACGGCTCGGTAGCTTCCGGCTGGCTCGCATCCTGGGACGCTGCAACACGCCAGAAACTCCTGCCCATCCAGGAAGATGAGACGGCACTCGTCCTATGGGCGCTCTGGCAGCATTACGACCGTTATCGCGACATCGAGTTTGCCCACAGGGTCTATCGAGTGTTGACCGTTCATTGTGCCGAGTTCATTGCTGATTTCAGGGATGAGGTGCTCAAGCTGCCAAAGCCAAGCTGGAACCTATGGGAGGACCGATCAGGGATACATACGTTTACGTGTTCGGCGGTAGTTGCAGGCCTGCGGGCCGCGGCGAAGTTTGCCCGGCTTTTTGCAGAGGTCGAGCGAGCGACGCGGTATGAAGCAGTCGCCGACGAGATCGTGGCGGCAATGCGACAGCACCTTTACAGCAACGAGTCAGGCCGATTTTGCCGCTCGCTCGAACTGCGAAACGGCAAATTTGAGATGGATATGACCATCGATGCGTCGCTGTTTGGCATATTCTACTTTGGCTGTTTCGATACCGGCAACGAGATGGTCGTCAACACGGTCAAAGCCGTCGCCGACGCGCTCTCGATAAGGTCTGACATCGGCGGCGTCGCCCGCTTTCAAGATGATGGCTATGTCCGCGCTTCGCCTAAGGCGACGGGGAATCCGTGGTTTATCTGCACGATGTGGCTGGCCGAGTATTACCTGGAGTCAGCTCAGACCGAGAACGATCTCGCCCCTGTGGTCGATGCCCTCGACTGGACGGTGCAGCGTGCCCTGCCGTCAGGCGTTTTGGCGGAGCAGATCGACCCTTTCAGCGGCGAGCCTCTCTCGGTTTCGCCGCTGACCTGGTCACACGCAACCTATGTCGCGATGGTGAACTCTTATCTTGCGAAACTTAGCTCGCTACGCCCGATGCGATAAGATCTACGAGATGCGAAAAGCCAAGATCCTTGCCACTCTCGGACCGTCGTCTGCCTCTGAGGCCATGATCGAGAGAATGCTTCACGCGGGCATGAACGCCGTGCGGATAAATATGTCGCACGGAGACCGCGAGGAACATGCCGCTACGCTCACGGCCGCTCGCTCCGTGGCAGCCAGGCTAGAAAAGCCTCTTGCCATCCTCGTCGACCTTGCCGGGCCAAAGATCCGCACGCGCTCTCTGAAAGATGGCAAACCGGTCGAACTCATCGAAGGCCAGGCCTTTACGATAACGACGCAGGATATCGCCGGTGATGAGACGCGCGTAGGCACGAACTTCAGCGACCTGCCGTCTGTCGTAAACTCGGGCACGCGAATACTTATCGACGATGGTTCGATCGAGCTCGTAGTTCGATCCAAGGACGAGACCGACGTGGTCACCGAGGTTGTCACCGGCGGCACCTTGCTCGAGCGAAAAGGCATCAATTTGCCGAACACATCCCTGCCGATCCCGTCTTTGACCGGGAAGGACCGTGCAGACCTCGAATGGGCAATCGAGCAGAATGTTGACTATATCGCTCTGTCATTTGTCCGAACACCGGCCGATTGCAAAGAAGTAAAAGGTCTTATCAAGCAGCTCAACAAACGCCCCGTCGGCAGGGCCCTGCTCGTTGCGAAGATCGAAAAGGCCGAAGCGATCGAGAACCTCGTCGGCATCATCGCGGAGACTGACGGGCTGATGGTCGCTCGCGGCGACCTCGGTGTCGAGACCAGCGTCGAACTCGTTCCCGTTTACCAAAAGCGGATCATCGAGCTCGCCATCGCCCATGACAAGTTTGTCATTACCGCCACACAGATGCTGCAGTCGATGATCACGAATCCCTATCCGACACGGGCCGAGGCATCTGACGTGGCAAATGCCGTCTGGGACGGCACCGATGCCGTCATGCTCTCGGCCGAGACGGCGACGGGCAAGTATCCGGTCGAGACGATCAGCACCATGGTTCGGATAATCGATTCGGCTGAGACCATAAAGGGCGACCAGCTAAAACGTCCGGTCAAGCTCTCGCAGCCGCCATCGGGCCGTACGAGCCAGGCCCTCTGCAAGGCGGCCGTGTATGCGGCGGAAGAGGTCGGGACCGAGAAGGTGGCGGTCTTTACCGAATCGGGCCTGATGGCACGGCGCTTGTCATCATTTCGTTCGGGACTGCAGACCTTTGCATTGACGGCGTCTGAGAATGTTCACGATCAGCTCGCCCTGATCTGGGGCGTCAAGCCGTTCTGTCATAAGGACTTACACTCCGCGGTGGAAGCCGAGGAATTGGGCGATCGAACGTCGCTCGACCTTCTCAATGCTGAATCGGGAACGACCGAGGAAATGCTCAGGACAGGTGAGAAGATGCTGCTTGACGCCGAGGCCGCCTCGGCCGGTGAAACGATGGTCATGATGGCCGGCCGCCTGTCGGGCCATGGGCTGTCGAGTTCGGTAATAGTCTGGACCGTCGGCGAAAAGGTCCCGCACCGCTAGACGACCGTCCCAAACAGCCGTCCCACCAAGGCAGTCGCCGCCATCGCGAGTGCTCCCCAGAAAAGCACTCTCGCAAGGCCCCTGATAACAGGTGCGCCGCCCACCTGAGCGGCAACCGCACCAAGCAACCCCAGAAATACCAGTGACGAGACGGCAACCGCAGGGATCAGCACGCCGTCCGTAACTGCCGCGACCGTCAGCGGCAGGCCTGCACCGATCGAAAAACTCACGGCCGAGAATACGGCGGCCTGTATCGGGTTCGCACTCATTACCTCTGAGATGCCGAGCTCGTCGCGTGTATGCGCAGCCAGCGCATCGTGGGCCATCATCTGTCGAGCGACCTCCACGGCGAGCTTTGCGTCGAGGCCGCGATCCTCATATATCGCCGCCAGTTCGTGCAGCTCGAAATCGGGATCTTCTATTAGATGCCGACGCTCGAGCTCGATATCGGCCTTCTCAGTGTCTGCTTGAGAACTGACCGATACATACTCGCCCGCCGCCATCGACAAGGCGCCCGCAAACAATCCCGCCACGCCCGCCAGCATCACCGACGAATGCTCGGCCTGGGCCGCCGCCACGCCGATGACCAGACTCGCCGTCGAGACGATCCCATCATTCGCACCCAAAACGGCCGCGCGCAGCCACCCGATGCGGTGGACGCGATGCATTCTGTTGTGCAGTGTGTCCGAGTGGTCGATACTTCTATTATCGCGCCTTTTACAGCAGTTGAGCTATTCGTCCTTTTTCACAATCTTCCAGTCCATCCATCTCGAACCGGTTATCTCAAAGATAACGAATTCCTTGGAGTGTCTCGACAGGAACGACCGAAGACGAAAACCTTTGGCGTAGATCGTAAGCGTGAGGTAATACTCGCGGCCGGCCTCGGCTCTCATTCGAAGGCCAACCGGGCTGGGCGTATCGCCGACCAACAGATAATCACCCGGATCGGCGTAGAACGAAGTATAGTCACCCGGGCCCACCGCTCCGACGAGGCGGCCGTTTGCGTAGATCGGGACCGCAAAGCCTCGTTTCTCTGACTTCATTCGAATCATTATCGACGAGGGGGCAGATATAAAGATCAGAGCCTTGTCCCGCCGGACTTCGGCTATTGGATGCTGCTTTTCCGTCGGAACCGCATGGATCTTTACCTTCGGCGGATCAAAGTCGTCTCCAAGGCGCTCGACGCGCTCACTAAATGTCGAAACGACCAACTTCTCACCGAGGGCTGCCTTCAGGGCCTTTAGCACCGAGGGGACAGCCTTGTTGTCTACATTGATAAGAAAGCTGCTACTCGCTGTCGGACCTTTGACCTCAAAGAGAACGAAATGATCATTGTCGAATGGCTTATCTATCGACGTCGCTATCAGATCGCCGAAGAGTAGCCCACCGGCAAGAAAACCGACGAACGAGGCTCCAAATCCGGCCCGCTTGCCGTGTGTGTTGACCTCTATTATCGCATGCGCAATATCGTCAAAAGTGACGTCAAGGGTTCTGATCTTAGAAGAAACTGCCAGTCGTCCGACTTTTTGATCGATGGTCAGGATCGCGTCGTCCTGCTCGAACTCGAGCCTGTCGGCCCGAACATAACGAACCTCGATGTCCGTGAACCTTATTTGTGCGGCGACCGGAAATGCTGTCAGAACGAGAAGGAGGAAGATCGAAATTCTGGCGTTACAATTGCACATGTATCACCTCCTACGATCAGATGGGCGCAACTATATACCCATCCGGGGAGATCAGCAAGCACTCATCAAACATCTACGATCTGCGCGATCGTCTCTTTCTTCAAGCCGGTGCCATTCCGTTTCTTGTATTCGGTGAGCGAAACTTGCGGGTCGCGCCATGCGTCGAGGTGGCCTACCTGATGGACGCACTGGATGGTGCAATTTGGGGCACACCATTTTTCGGTGTGATATTCGCGGTGCATATCGGCGCGGGTATATTCCATCAGCGGGATGCCCGGCGTGCCCCGCTGCTGCGAGCACCACGAGACGATACCGGCCTCATCGACATAGAGATAACGCGCGCCTGCGCGGCATCGCCAGTCGTATTCGCCGCCATCAACGAGGTTGTCCTGAAACCAGTTCCAGCGGGCGTAAGACTTCGTGCCCTTGCTTTTGATCTCTTTATAGACCTCTTTTTCACGCGGCGTCAGCCCCTTGAGCAGGCCGTCGCCATCGTGGATCACGCCGACCGTGGATGAAAACCCTAACTCACGCGCTCGGCTTGCGATCTGCAACGCCTCTTCGGGATTCGCCACGCCGCCGCCGACGACCGAGTTGATGTTGACCTTGAACTTTGCATGGTCGCGCAGATTGACGAGCTTCGCATCGAGCACTTTGAGGCTCTTTTTCGACACATCGTCTGGCGTGACGTTGTCGATCGATATCTGCAGATAATCGAGGCCTGCATCGTTGAGCATCTTGACCTTCTCCACCTGAAAGTAGTA
Source organism: uncultured Chloracidobacterium sp. (assembly GCA_964568325.1). GTDB lineage: Bacteria > Acidobacteriota > Blastocatellia > Pyrinomonadales > Pyrinomonadaceae > OLB17. Next base: position 11,684 of record CAZMQR010000016.1, read on the forward strand.
GCCGTTCGAGATCAGCCCGGCGATCATTCCATGATGCCGAATGCGTGCGATGATGTCGTAGATCTCAGGGTGCAGCATCGGTTCGCCACCCGAGATCGTGATGACCGACGACCCGAACTCGGCCAATTTATCGATCCGCTCGAGCATCGTTTCGATCGGCACAGGATCCGACGTTTTGTCGTATTCGTTGCAGTAGGTACACGCCAGATTGCACCGCCGCATCGGCACGATGTGCACGAGAACGGGATGCTTCGTGAACGCAAAAGCGCGCACCGTGTGCCTCACGCCCCGTGTAAACCTGCTGAAACTGCTCGCTCTTGGCATAGACCTTTCCGCCCGAATACAAACAATAGATTATAGAGAACCCGAAACTATCAATCAAAAAGACCTCGGCCGATGCGACCGAGGCCCTGGTCGAGCCGAGACCGAAACGGCGATCACGCCTTTATCTTCTTTACGCTCTTGGGATAGTTCAGCTTAAAGATATCGCCTCGCAGAGTGACGTTCTTTTGAAGGTTTGAGAGGAGGACGGTCGTGGTGTCGTTGTTTTGCTCGACGATCTTTGCCTGGCGGGGCATGCCGTCGGCATCGACCCAGAGTTCGGCGATCTTGTAGCTCGTCGCGGCCGTAGGCGTCAGTTGCAGGTGCCATGTGCGGACGCCGCCGCTGATCTGTTCTTCACCGAGATAGACGACGTCGTAATTTGCCTCAAGCTGAGCCTTGTTCATGTTCATGAACGAGAGAGCACCACCGACGGAGGCATTGTTCTTTGCCTTTCCGACCTTGCCGACGATCACCTGATTCAGCCGAGGGCGATACAGTTCGTAATCGTCGCCGATCACCGAGATCTGCTCCTCGACCGGCCGCGTCCAGTCGATCCTGACGTAGCGGCCGCGCTTTCCGCTGGCCGGCAGATAGCTCGTCGCTCCGATGCTCGTGTCGGATACGTTAAGCTGCGGATTGTGCTTAACCATCGTCACGTCCGCCTTGAGCGACGTCAGCGACTTGTTGTGCTGGTCCATCCGCTTCAATATCTCGCGAATGATCTGCGCGTCAGCGTTCGTCGCCGAGGCAAAGCCGGCGATGAACACATAAACTCCTACAAAAAAACCTATTCTTAAAGCTCTCATAAAAAGGTCAACGGCGTCGAGGCAGGACTTCACGGCCGCTATTCTCGGTTTCGACGGCAGAGACAGGCGTTTGGGTTGCCGCCAAAGCTCCGGCCTTATTAAACCAAGCCTTTGGCGTCAGGAAAATAAATCCCATGATGAGAACACACAATAGGTCCCATTGCCATGAGGCACGTTCGTAGTTCCAGTTGATGATCTTCTTCATCGTTAAGAAAATATCGCAAGCGGATCGAAATGGCTGCCCTCTTACGCAGGCGGTTCTGACACAATGTGTCCGTCACGCATCTGGATCGTGCGCGAGCAAACCGCAGCTGCCTCGGGATTGTGCGTGATCATTATGATCGTCTGACGGAATTTCTCGTTGAGTTCCTTGAACATATCCAGCACGATCTGTGAATTCTCGGTGTCAAGGTTGCCCGTCGGCTCATCCGCGAGGATGATCGCCGGGCCGTTGACTATCGCACGGGCCAAAGCGACACGCTGTTGTTCGCCGCCCGACAACTCGACCGGCTTATGGTGCATTTTATCCTCGAGCTTTAGCAGCCGCAAAACCTCGCGGCGGCGATCTGAGCCTTTTGCTCCGTTGCCGGTGTGTATCTTCTCGGCGAGCTTGAGGTTGCCCTCAGCTGAGAGCGTCGGGAAAAGGTTGAACCGCTGAAAGACAAAACCGATCTTGCGCCTGCGAATGTCCGTCCGCCGCGCGTCGGAGACCTTTGATAGGTCTTCGCCGTCGATTACGATGCTGCCTGTGGTTGGGCTTAGCAGGCCACCCAGCAGGTGGAGCAGCGTTGACTTGCCGCAGCCTGACGGGCCCATTATGGCGACGAATTCACCCTCGTTGACGTCAAGCGTAAGGCCGCGCAGGGCGGGCACGTCGAGCTTGCCGACCTTGTAGGATTTCGTGAGATCTACAGTGCGAACGATGGGTGCCATTGATCAGGGCTGAAAGTGGTTTCCGGTAGAGGTCGTGGAGGTGGTCGGCAACGCATTCACGCCCTCGGCCAGTTTCTGATCGAGGTCCAGCTCCTGAAGCTGCCATGAATTCTTCAACACGAAAGCGTCGAGCGGAAATTTCCTGCCGATCATCACTTCCTGCGGCGACTGATATGTTAGCTTCATCGAATAGCGTTCTTTTGGCCTGGTTACCTGGATCTCGAGCGGCAGGTTTGCAAAGTTGCCGGTATCCGTCAGGCTGCCTTCTTTCCCGTAAACAATGTCAGACTCGATCTCGCCCAACGCATCAAAGATCTGCTGGCGGGCCAATCGGACGCTGCCTACGCGGTCAAACCAGAAGCGGCGCGTGATGCGGAGTTCATCGCCGATCTTTGCAAACTCATCGAGCAGATAATAGCCGCGGGTAACGGTGCGGACGGGCGACTTTTTCTCGACGCTGCGGTCCTCTTCAACCTCAAAGATCGTACTTTGAGTATAGAGATGGTCCGCACCGGTCGGCCTGACGAGCATCGCGTCGGTAAAATGCTGCGGCCGCAGGTTTGCAAACGCATTGACGTTCTCTTTTGCGACCTGCGCATCACCATTTGACGAAGTCGAGAGGCCCCTTTGGAGCTTCGAATAATCGGCGTCGTTCGTTCCCTTGATGAACTTCTTATACTTTCCCGATCCGCCGTCCTGCAGGATAGCGACGCGGAATTTCTCTCCGTCCGAACTCATCTGCGCGACATCCGATTTGATGATCGGCACCTGGACCTTCAAGAAGATCATGCCCGGCCGCTGGACGACGACTTCGCCGTCAGCCTGACGATAAACCTCTTTGCTGCCAAACTCTGCAAATGAATTGTCTTCAAATTTGAGGTCCATCTTGGCCCGCATCGAATCAACACGGGCAAAGCGGTCAACCTCGCGCATAAGGTCGGCACGCGAGGCGTTTTCGGTCTTCAGCAGGCGGGCGGTGGCCTTATCCTGTTTTACCTTGATACAGCCCGACCACACCGCAACTCCGGCGACCAGGGCCGAAAATGCAACCGTGCGAATTATGGAAGGCCAAAACCTCATTCCTGAATCCGATGTACCGCTCGCACCACGCCGTTGCCATCAAAACCTGCCGGAAAAGGGTGCGAACCGAAGATAATAACACGCCAAATACGGCAATTCCAATGATGCAAAAACGCGGAGACGAGTGAAGAGGTTCCTCGCTCCGCGTTTCTCTGAGGTCGCAGAAAGGATCAACCCGAAAAGACACCCGTAGCTCGCGTGAAATAATCGCCCATCGTAAAGGCGAACATTATCGCGAGCCAAAAAAAGCTTGCGACCGCGGCCATCCAGATGAGTCTCGGGCTCCAACGAACGTGCATAAAAAAGAGCATCACGCACGTCATTTTGGTAAATGCGATCAATAACGCGACGAGCGTGTTGGCCCCTGGGAAAATGAAGTCGAGGTCAACGGTCGCAACGACATAGGTCAGCACCGTGCCGACCACGAGTACGGCAAACACGCCAAGGTAACCCGGAATTCCGATATGCTGCCCTTCTGAATGGTTATCCGACATTTAACTCTCCTAATGCATAAAGTGCCTGCCCAGCAGGTACAGCAGCGGGAATAGAAATATCCACACGATATCGACAAAGTGCCAGTAGAGGCCCGACATCTCGACCGGCATATAATAGTCCGGCGTGTAATAGCCCTTCCATGCCGTCCACAGGAGCCAAGCCATGACCGCGAGCCCGACGATCATATGCAGGGCGTGGAGCCCCGTCATCACAAAATACAGGTAGAAAAAGATGCGGACCTTGTCACGGAACTTGTTGACGTCTATCTCACCGTTAGAGAAGTAGCCGGCCTTTTCATCGGTGGTCAGAAAGTTATGCTCCTGGCCCAATTTGACGAGCGAGCAGTCAGTCCACTGAAAATCGCCGCGCGGATTGACGTACTTATGAGCGGCAGCCGATGCAGGGCTGTGATCTACCTCCCAGCACGGTTTTGCAGGCTCGGCCGCGTGGCTTGCCGTCTTATCCTCTTTGGCCCGCTTGTTCCAGCCCGTCACCGGCACAAGCGCGTGATTGTATTTGTCGGTATATTCGATCGCCTTTACGCCGAGGAACGCCGCGCCGAAGAGCATCGTCAGCAAGATCATGATGACCTGCATGTTGCGCTTGCCCTTTTG
>CAZMQR010000017.1:0-15850 GCA_964568325.1 uncultured Chloracidobacterium sp.
TCGACGATGAGTTTTCGCGCCGAGGATTCGTCCATAGAAATAGGAAACCACAGATTAACACAAACCTCGCGGCGGCGTTAATCTGTGGCTTCTTGGTTGAAGGTCTATCTATTCTTCGGTTGTTTTCGGAGCGATCGGTGGCGGCGGCACAGACAGGCCCTCCAAGTCCGGCGCTTCAAATTCATGATTCATGTCCAGATCGCGGATCACATGCGAATGACCGCTCTCGAGCCGGTTTCGGAGCCGGAGGTTCTCATTTCGCAGCTCGTTGACCTCGGAACGCAGGCGCTGCATTTCGTGTTGCCTCTTGCCCCGGCGGCATCGGTCGCCCGATGCGCCGACGTCAACAAAAAAACTGGCGATAAATACACCAACCGCGAAGGTCGCGACGAATGGGATCAACCTCTTTATCCAAGCCGTACTACGCATGATCTTGAAAACCTCTTGCCTCTTGATACGTCGGCCGTGAAGTATTGGATTCACACCGCCGTAAATTCATCTTACGCCCAATCCGGAAAAAGCGCCAAACTGTTCCGATTTGTTGCCGCCGCGATTCGTTTCGTTGCCCTCGCGCGCAAATTGCTCTACAATCCACACTCAATGATCGCCTATCTCTCAGGTAAGTTGCTCGAAAAGCAGCCCGGCACCGTGATCATTGATGTCGGCGGGGTCGGCTACGAGGTCTCGATACCGCTCTCGACCTTTTACGAACTTGGTGAAACCGCGTCGGATGTCTCCTTGCGTATTTACACGCACGTCCGCGAGGATGCGATCCAACTGTATGGCTTTAAGACCTTGCGTGAACGCGACCTGTTCCTGCGGCTGATCTCGGTGCAAGGCGTCGGTGCAAAGCTGGGCATCGCGATGCTCTCGGGCATGAGCGCGGATGACATCGTGATGGCGATCCGGACGGACGATCTGGCACGGCTGACGGGCATCCCCGGCGTCGGGCGAAAGACGGCCGAGCGGCTCGTCATCGACCTTCGCGACAAGGTCGGCGAGCTGTCGGGTGACGCTCGTTCGGCGGTAGATGACGCGCGGCCGACGCTGCCGAAGGATGCCGTATTCGACGACGCGCTTTCAGCCCTCGTCAATCTTGGCTACCAGCGAAATTCCGCCGAAAAGGCCCTCAATCAGGCGGCCAAAGAGGGCACCGAGATCAGCGTCCAAAAGCTCCTGCGCCGCAGCCTGCAGATACTGGCGAAGTGATGCTCGACATCCTGCGCCACATCCGAACAGACATCTCAAAGCTCGATCGCCGCGCGGTTTTCGCTTTCGTCTATGCTGCGATTGGCCTGACGTGCATTTCTTATCTCAAGAATCCGTGGTATTTACAACAATTGCTCTCCGCGACTCCGTTTTCGCACATCGGTGACGAAGCGGTAAGTGCAACGCACGATAATCTCTACGCTCTGATCTGGTGGGTCGCGGTCTCAGTCTTCTTCTACTTCGTCGTGCCTTCATTGATTGTCCGGTTTGTGCAGAAACGTCCGCTCAGCGAGATCGGCTTGGCACATCGCATCGAGCCCGGTTTTCTCAAGCTATTGGCCGTCTGCATTGCGGTGATGCTGCCGCTCACATATTTGATGTCGCTCACCGGCGGCTTTTCGGCGAAGTACCCATTCCTTCAGGTGTACAACGGCGCACCGTATCTGGCGTCGACACTGCTTATCTGGGAACTTGTCTATTTCCTACAATTCTTCGGCCTCGAGTTCTTTTTTCGCGGCTTCATGGTGCACAGCCTGAAGCCGACTCTCGGATTCTATTCGATCTTCGCGATGACCGTGCCTTACACGATGATACATTTCCAAAAGCCGATGGCTGAGACATTTGCGGCCGTAATGGCGGGTATCTTTCTCGGCTGGATATCATATCGCAACGGCACGATCTGGCTCGGTTTGGTGCTTCACTGCACGGTGGCGTTCTCGATGGATATCTTGGCGCTTTACAATAAAGGACTTTTGTTCTGAAGCCTGGCTTCGAACAGGATGTACAGGATATGCAGAATGAGGTTATCTGCCTAATTCCTGATCTATCGTGTTTATCCTGTATATCCTGTTCAGAAACTGACGTAGAATTCACTCATGACCACAGCCGCGATAAATATCAGGAACGAAGAACTGTCGCCCGAGGAATCGAAATTCGAGGCCTCGCTGCGGCCTGCGCGGCTTGAGGAGTACATTGGCCAGCAGAAGGTCAAAGAGAACCTGCGCGTCTTTATGAAGGCCGCGCTCAAGCGACGTGAGGCTCTTGATCATATTCTGCTGACCGGTCCACCGGGCGTCGGTAAGACGACACTGTCGAATATCGTCGCCAACGAGATGGGCACGAACCTTAAATCGACGGCCGGACCGATCATTGAGAAAGCCGGCGATCTGGCGGCGATACTGAGCAATCTTGAGGAAGGCGATGTTCTCTTTATCGATGAGATTCATCGGCTCAATCCGGCAATCGAAGAGATCCTGTATCCTGCGATGGAGGATTACGTTCTGCCGATCATGATCGGCCAGGGGCCGGCGGCGAGGCCGGTGACCCTCGAACTGCCAAAATTCACGCTCGTCGGCGCGACCACGCGGCCGGGGCTGATCACGGCGCCGCTGAGAGGACGATTCGGCATCATATTTCATCTGGATTTTTACGGCGTCGATGAACTGCAGACGATCTGCAAGCGGTCGGCAGGCATACTTGGTGTTGATATCGACGAAAAAGGTTCACACGAGATCGCGCGTCGGGGACGCGGAACACCGCGTATAGTGAACAGATTGTTGCGGCGCGTTCGCGATTTTGCCGAGGTCGATCACGACGGGCGAATCACGGAAGACGTCGCCGCGGGTGCTCTCGACAAGATGGAAGTGGACAGCTACGGCCTCGACGAGATGGACGCCAAGCTGCTCAAGACCATCATCGAAAAGTTCGACGGCGGCCCTGTCGGCCTTGGCACGCTGTCGGCTGCCATCCATGAGGAAAAGGACTCAATCGAAGAGATCATCGAACCTTATCTGCTGCAGATCGGTTTCCTCAACCGCACGCCCCGCGGCCGGATGGCGACGCGGCTTGCCTACGAGCATTTCGGCCTTGTGAACCTGATGAAGCACGGCGACGCGCCGTCTCTATTCAGCTAGATTTTTATTGCCCACGCCGTTCCAATTACCATAGAATCATACAAATATGGCCAGGCCGCTTGTGCTATCGCTCGATGGGCAGGAGTTCTCTGTGTCGATCAGAAAGATCGACCGCGATATGCTATATGGCTCGATGGAGATAGAGGCGTTTGACGAGAAGGGCAATCCGGCGCAGCTTTTGGTGCTTGCGGCCGACGGCAAGACGCTTCTTGATAAGGGCGGCACGGCGCTCGCAACTCTCGATGAGAAAGGCAACTCTGTCGAGCGGAACACGCTGAAGTCCGTAAACCTTGAAGGCAAGGAACTCGACTTGGTCGAATCGTCATTCTCAAAGCCAAACAAGCTGAAGAAAGCCGAAGTCGACGACTATCTGGCCCAACTCGTAAAATCCGTTTACATCTTAGACCCACACGAAGACGGCCACATAGATTACCTACTCGATCATCTGTCGGGCGGGCTGATCTACCGGTTCCCGTTCAGTTATCGCGGCGGGACGGAATATGACAATGCGTTCGTTGTGGGCAACAGCTCGGACGCATTCATGGTCATCGGCAAACAGGCGAATTTTCAGTTCTCGAAGCTCAACCAGGTCGCCAAACTCGACTCGACCGAGGAGCAGGATATCTCAGGCGACGATATCGATTTCGATCTGTTCTAGCTGGCTGCCACAGAGAACGCAGAGATTATGAGAAATACAACATCTAAGGATGAAGCACGCATTTCTCTCTTTCTCGGTGATCTCTGTGGCTGATTCTTATGGCGATAAATATCAGCAATCAAAAACATCGTGATGCCGTAGTGGCATTTGAGGCCGTTGTGCCCAAACGCGAGGTCACATTTGTCGATCCGAAAGGCAAACCGGTGACGACGCAGAAGCTGCTAAAGACCGACATTGAGCACGACTTGGCTGCGATCCGAAAAAAGAAAAAGGACCTGAACGCGGTCGCTAAGGCGATCATCAAGGACGATCCAGATATCGATATGGAACAGTTTGGGATGTTCCTGACCGATACGTCGCGCGTCTATGTTTCAAAGAAGGGCATCATTCATCTCGTGGAGGAGTTTGAGGTAATAAAGAAGGCCGACGGCAGTGTTCGCGAGCGGCGTCCGAGGCAAAAGCAGCCGCAGAATATCAACTCGGACATTCCGCTGAGGTGGTCGGGCAAGTTCATTAAGAAGGAAGAGGCGGCGCATCGGTTTATCTTTACGCACAAGCGGCAGCTTATACACGTCAACGGCCTGACGTATGACTTTCTTTATGAGATGGCGAAGGACCTGCATGAACGCGATTCGCTGATGTTGCTTCGCGGTGGCGAAAAGGGCGACCAGCCGATCATTCTCACACGCGGCGCGCGGCCGTATAACGCATTCCTTGAGGGGCACATCAAAGGTGACTCGTATTGCCTGATCCTTCAACTCTCAAATATGGAGCTAAAACGGCCAAAGGGAACCGGCGAGAGATGAATCTCGATATCGACAAGTCACGCCTTTCAAAGAAGAAGGGCGATTACTGCACGGCGGACGCGATCCACCTCGCCGATCCATCGCTGCATGCTAAGGCTCAGGACTACAAACGGACACTCGGCGGCAAGATGCGGGCAGTCTCAGCCCAGGACATCGGTCGGATCAACGCTTCGCGGGCCTATATCGCTACGCGTAAATATGATGGTGAATTCTCGCTCGTATTTTTTAATGGCGAGAAGCTGATCTCGGCAAATCCGGGCGGGACGGTGCGGACGGGATTGCCGTGTTTTCAAGAAGCGGAAAAACTGCTCAGGGCCGCAAAGGTCAAATCCTGCATTCTCGGTGGCGAGATCTATATGCAGGCCGAGCAGAGCAAGGGCCTGCGCATCCATCAAGTCGTTAGCGTGCTGCGAAACCCGAAGTCCGAGGCCGACATGGCGCGACTCGGGCTGGCGATTTTTGACGTCGCCGAGGCGAACGGCGAAAAGATCGAAGCGATCAAGAAAGGCTTTCAGCTTGCTGACAAATGGTTTGGAAAGGGCAAGCTCGTGCATCCGGTCGAACACGTTCCTACAAAGAAGACCGACGACATTCTGGAGTTGATGGCCGATTGGGTCATCGACAAAGGTTCCGAGGGCATCGTGCTCCAGCACGACACGGCGAACTGGTACAAGATCAAGCTGCGACACAATCTCGACGCAGCGATCATCGGCTACAGCGAGGGCACGGATGAACGTAAGGGCATGCTGCACGATCTGTTGGTTGCTGTCATTCGGGCTGACGGAACGTTTCACGAACTGACGCGCGTCGGTGGCGGCTTTTCGGATGAAGAGCGGAAAGAGATCGCCGCGACCCTCAAGAAACGCATAGTCCCTTCAGATTATGTCGCGGTCAACAACGACTATGTCGCATACGAAATGATCAAGCCCGGCCCTGTGATCGAGCTCTCGTGCCTTGACCTGATCAGCGAAAGCTCGCGCGGCGGGCCTGTCAATCGGATGGTGCTGAGATTCGATGGCAAGCGGTACAATGCCCTCTCGCGAATGCCGCTGGTGAGCGTTATCTCGCCGCAGTTTATCCGGATCCGTGACGATAAGGAGGCAACGGCCGAGGACGTCAGCATTAATCAGCTTACAGAAATGGTGACGGTCGTGGCGGCTGAAAAGCCAGCTGACGACAATGCGGGAACGCCAAGTACGCTCCTCGAACGCGAAGTTTTCACCAAGCAGATGAAGGGCAACACGATGGTGCGAAAGCTGCTCTTGTGGAAGACGAATAAGGACGACAAGCCCGAGTTTCCGTCTTACGTTGTCTACCTCACCGATTTTTCGCCAAACCGTGCGGAGCCGCTGCAACGCGAAATAAGGATCGCCGGGACCGAAGCCGCGGCACGCAAGCATTACAAAAGAATGGCCGAGGAGAACTTTATCGGCGGTTGGGACAAGTTCGGAAAGTGACCCGTCACTAGCGCCTTGATGCAAACGAAGGATCGATCTCTATTGCACGGGCGAATCGCTTTTCGGCCAACTCACCGAATTTGAGGTTCTGCAAGCGCAGGCCCAGCATCCACTGAAAATAGGCGTTCTCGGGAGTAGCTTTGTCTGCCTTTTGCTCGTATTGCGAGGCTGCTTCTGCATTGCTTCCGGCCATGGCTCCGGCCAGAACATAGTTGGCCAGAGGCATATTCGTGTTCAATTTGAGCGCGTCGGACCATGCCTGTATGGCCTGTTCGCGTGCTCCCATTTGCCAGAGAGCTTCGCCCCTTTCCTCGCGAGCGGGCATCAGGTCCGGCCGCTCTGCGATCGCCAGATCAAGGTTCGTGACAGCCTCTCGATATTGGCCTGTGCGGTTGAGGATCGCGCCGCGATAATAGAGGCTCAGCGTACGTTGCTCGCCAGTCTGCTTTTCAGTTGCCGTGCGCAGCAGATCCACAGCGCGCGAACTGTTACCAGACAGATACTCCAGCCATGCGAGCTTTGAGATCGCTTCGCGGTTGGTAAACAAACTGGCACGCCTCGCACTGTAGAATGCGTCTTTTCCGTTTTCGATGGCCCGCGTGTCAGATGGTGAGAGCCATTGTGCGGGGTCCGCCTGGGCCAATGCGAGCTCGTCGGGGACCGTCAGCTTCTCGAAGGCGAGCTTTGCCTCGCGTTCGTGATATCTCACATAGCCGCTATGGGCATTCAGCCCGAGCCAGACAAGTGAAAACGCAAGGAAGGCCCAGCCGGCGGCTGTGATCTTACCAGCAGACCTCAGGCTGCGTCCGTAAAATGCACCGTCTAGCGAGCGAAATAGTTTTATTGTCCGAACGACAAGAAATGTCGATACGGTCGCTATGCCCAGGGCCATCAGCATCGGAACCAGTTGATATACTTCCCAAACGGCCAGCAGGCTGGCGAGAAATACGCCACCGGCGAGAAGTTCTTCCGGCCAGGTCAATGAGTGGCTTCGCGGCGCCGATGCTCCACGCGCCGAGATCGAAGGCTTTCCGAGCCCAAAGTACAGGGCGTCGTTTGGACAAACGGACACGCAGTCGAGACACTTCATACAGCCCGGATCGACCACCATGCCAAACTGCTTGACCTCAGCGTGGACGATGACGTTAGAAGTACACACGGCGGTGCAATGGCCGCACTGATTGCATGCGTCGGTGACACGTATCTTGCCCGGCGCAAATTTATCAGCAATGCCGAAGAATCCGCCATACGGGCACGCATAAGTACAAAATCCTTTCTGACCCAGAAAGTACACCGTCATGAAGCCGCATATGAATAAAAAGGGGATGGCAACGGCAACCGAGGGGAATGTAGCCCAAAATTCCGTTGTTACAAGATGGTTTGTGAATTCGGGGATAAGCGGCTCATTCTTAGGCTTTGTCAGATACCGACCGACCGTCGGCCATACGAACATATACAGGGCCACGATCAACGGAACAAAGATGAGCAGACGAGAGCGGAATGGACGAGGAGTGAGTCCGATCTTCTTAAGGATCCAGCCGCACAGATCCTGCAGGGCGACGATGTGACAGCCCCATCCGCAAACGAACCGGCCAAAGATCAGCGTCGCGAGGATCGCGAGGCTGAAGAAGACGAAACCAGCGTTCACTGCGCCGCTCTGCAGGGTGAACATCGATTCTGAAGGCTCGACCGGCGAGATCGTGGATCCGGTGAGCTTCCACTGAATGATATGAGCGATGATCAAAACGTTGACGCCGATCAGCGATGCGGCACGCCAACGCGCATTGCGAGATTGACGGACTCCGCCCTCTGCCCCTCCGCCGGCCAGAACCGGCAGTTCAGTGCGTCTTATTGTCTGTGCGGGCTTGCCTTCGCACCTAGGTTTCATGATGGCCTTTCGCTTCTCGGCGTGAACATTGCGTGGAAAAAGGTCGCGATCTTTAGCTCGCAAACCTTTTGACATTCTCCCTTATGTTAGCTAAACTATGGCGCTGTTTCCATTAGGGACTTATATCTAACCCTTGGGATATACCAAATTCAGGAGTGAAAAGATGAAAAAGATTTTTTCGGGCAGGCGGCTCCGCATCGCTTTGCCGCTATTGGGTGTAGTTGTATCGCTGGGCGTTGCCTGGGCAATATTTGTGCAGCGAGCGGATGCAAGCCGTGACGGTGAAAGCGGGCTGCTCGAAAAGATGGTCATCGCTGAGGGTAACGTCGTGATGGACATCGATCTTACAAGGGCGGGTGCCGTCAAAGCGCAGCCGGTCTCCTTACGCTTTGGCATTTCGGCCGACTCTTTCTTTAAGACGATCGCGTTCAATGACGAGTTCCGCGGTGCTCTGCCCGGGTCGATTCCATTGACATCCCAGAATACGGCCGCTCTCCCTGCGAGACTCAACGCGTCGCTGGGGCAAATGACAATAGTCGCCAATGAGCCCGGCTCGGATTATGAGCTGTCGGTTCGTGATGCGTCGGGCTACTCATTCTTTGATGTTGAGGGGTTTCAGTGGGACTACAGCCCCGCGGGCAAAGGACTGGCCATCACCGGCGGACGACTTGTATTGAATGAACAGTTTGCGGCCGACCTTGGCCGTCGTGCCCAGCCGCGGACGGTTGTAGGTTCCATCGGCATGAACGCGACTCTGCGTCCGATCGAGGTAACGACGGTCGTCAACAGCGAGGTTCAGGACAGTACGCTTCCGGCGACGGTTTCACCTGAGGCAGGGACAGTTCCCGGTCCGGACGTGACTGTTGGGGACCTTGTCAGCCTGTCACAGTTCGGTAGCTCGGGAACTCAAGTCGGCCTGGCGGTCGGAACTGATTCATGCAACTTCGGCACTGTCGATCTGCACTGGTTCGCGAATCCGGCTAACGACCACCCTGTGATCCCGCAGAATCTCTACAGGATGAGCGGCGGGGCGGATAATACGCAGACCATGGAACAGATCGGCCAGTCGAGCGTAAAGCATGCATTCACGGCCCTGACGCAGAACCTGTGTGCCCTGGGCTGTAACGGTGTTGGCGGTTCGAATCTCGGTTCCGGCTGCTCTGATCCTTATAGTTCGAGCCTGAACGCAGGACCAAATCTTGGTTCACGTGCATGGATAAATCCTTATACAGGTTTCTATCCCAGGAATGATTCGGCGACGCCGAACAACAGCCACAGCGGCCACTCGCACGTCGGAACGACGCATCGCATCCTCGTCGAGCAGGCGGACCTGAACACAAGCCTGAATCCAGGGGCTAAATACTTTGCCGAGGCCCAGTATGTTACTCCGCATGAGTATGCGTGGTGTCAGAGTAATCCGACGCAGTGCAACATGTTCAATAATGTCTCGTACCGGCCCTACAACGTTTCGGGAACAACCTCATTCTCTTTTTCTGCCGCTGGATCGACGGTGCGGATGAAGTCTGCGATCGAGGCTTGGACCGGCGCGACAATAGTTCCATTCCGTCCCGTAAACACAGACGGCATGGGTATGGTCGCTTACAAGGTCACAAATCCGTCGCCGGGCGTCTGGCATTACGAATATGCGGTTTATAATATGAACCTCGACCGTGCGATTCAGTCGTTCGGCGTGCCGCAGGGCAGCGGGGTGACGCTTAGCAATGTTGGCTTCCATGCTCCGCCTCAGCATCCTGGATCGGCAGCTGACGGGACCGAAGGTAATGCGGGCTTCAGCAGCGCTCCTTGGACGCAGACTGATTCAGGCGGTTATGTTTACTGGAGTTCGGATCCGATCGGCGTGTCGGCAAACGCAAACGCTATCCGATGGGGCACTATGTACAACTTCAGATTTGATTCAAACCGTCCGCCGATGCTGACAATGGCAAGGCTTGGATTCTTCAAGACCGGTGAGACGATCTCTGTCCTGGTTCAGGCCCCGCAGGGCGGACAGCCGACCTGCTCGCGGGTACCTCAGGGGAATCGCTGCTAGGTACTTACCAGCCGTAAGACTGAAAGCGGGAGAGTTCCAAGGAACTCTCCCGCTTTTTTCGAACGATCGACGAATGGTTAGTTAACCCATTCTTCTTCGTAGTTCAGCTGCCAATGCCGGGTCACCCATTTTTGGGCGGCCGTGATAGCCGTATTCTTCCACTTCTTGAGGTTTTCAACGACTGATAGAGCGGCCATCGGTTTGCTCGGATCGCGTTCGACACGGATAACCTGTGTCCTGACATCGACGATCGCCTTATTCTCTTCCATGATCCTAAGGCGGACCTCGCTGCCCACAGGCGGCAGTGTGTCGAGATTGACGAGAGCGCTGGATTCACCAACATTCTCCGTCAAGCCCTCAACACTTACCGTCTTTCCGCTTTCGGCATCGACCCAGCTTGCCTTTACGGGCATACTGGCAATTATTCGGTGATGTAATGGCGTCTTGTATGATGATGTAGCGTATTCTACGTCTGGCATTATTTCCCCTTTCCTTGCTTCATTTAACCGCATTTTTGGCCTTCTGGGCGTCAAATGCGACACTAACTTAAGCCACTTTTACAAAAAAGTCAAGTATTCACTATTTTGGTCGATACTTGAGCCGCGGCGGCATCGCGGAAGATACTTTGTAACAGAAGCTGATACAAAATGCAACACCCCTTATGTGGTTCTGGGAACATGGCTAAGAACTATCCGAAGGCAGATACGAGGAACCCTAATTGCCTCTCATTTTTTCATTGAGTTTCGGGTTTAGGTCCGCCCCGGACCGCGGGCGGGCGACAATCGAACCAACGTTAAGTAAATTCTGTGTTTCGACGGCATTTTTGCCGCGTTTGCTCCTTGCTTTTGGACATAAAAAGGAATATGTTTTAAGCACAACTTGTCCGAAAAGCCAGAGAAAAATCCAAAGAACTGAATTTCCACCACGGCGAGGCCGTGACAGAAATGCAATAGATAGTTGTTTGATGTTCCAAACTACAAGAAAGAGGTCAAGAGAATGACAATATCCAAGTTTATGAAGCTCATTTCAGCCCTGGCGATGTGCGCTGTGTTTTCTGCAGCGGCATTTGCTCAGGCTGGTACCGGTGCCATCACCGGCGTTGTTACCGATGCTAATGGTGCCGTTATACCAAACGCGACCGTTAAGGCTACGAGTAAGGCCCGGGGCAACGAGGTCACGGTGACGGCAAGCGGCGAGGGCATTTACCGCTTTGTCGCATTAGAGCCCGGTGAATACACCGTTACGGCATCGAGTGGGAGTTTTTCGGGACAGACGAAGACGGTCCAGGTGCAGGTCGGACGTACGACGGACGCAAATTTCGCCCTCGGGGCGGGAAATGTCGCGGCTGAAGTCACGGTAACGGCCGAGGGCATTCAGACAACACAGAGCAATTCTGATGCCGTCCTGAGTGAAACCGCCATCAGCAATCTGCCTATCAACGGGCGTCGTTTTCAGGATTTTGCTACCCTGACGCCCACTGCACAGATCGACACCGAACGCAATCAAATCTCGCTTTCAGGCCAGCGCGGTATCAATGCCAACATCAACGTTGACGGCGTCGATTACAATCAGCCGTTCTTCGGCGGCATCCGCGGCGGCGAGCGTTCCAATTTCGCACCTACCATCCCGCAGGAATCGATCAAGGAGTTTCAGGTCGTTGCCGCTGGGTATTCGGCGGAATTTGGACGCAGCTCAGGCGGCATCGTGAACGTGGTAACAAAGGGCGGCACAAACGATTTCCACGCCACCGCCTTTTATCTCCTCCGCCCGTCGAAAGCCTCCCGCAATCACGACCTTGTAAAGGCCATTGAAAAAGAGAAGAATCTGAAGATCACAGCCGGCCCGACGCAGCATCAGTTTGGTGGCTCGGTCGGAGGGGCGATCGTCAAGAACAAGTTGTTCTATTTTGGTTCATACGAGGAACAGCGGTTTAAGGCGGATCGGTTCATACTGTTCGGACTTGGTAACATCACGCGAACAGCTGCGAACCAGGAAGCCTATGACTATTTCAAGTCGCAGGAAGGCGGCTACGAACTCACGAACAATGCTAGAACGGGCCTTGGCCGGATCGATTGGAACGTCAACCGGGCGAATACCGCAAACTTCCGCTTTAGCATTAACAAGGGTGAAGGAGCGAACAGCGTCGCCGTCGGTGACGCGGGCGTCCTATTCAATCCGGTCGTTGATGCAGCGATCACGAACGAGGGCATTGAGATCGATAAGAATAGGGTTTTCGTCAGCCAGTTGACCAGCGTTTTTAGTGCGAACTACATTAACGACTTTCGATTTCAGTGGGCAAAGGGCGAGCGGCCCCGTATTGCCAATGCGCAGACAACGCTTGTGACCGTAGGTGGCGTTGGACTCTATGGTACCCGCAGTTTTCTCCCAACGACTCAGTCAGACCGACGTATTCAGTTCGTCGACAGCTTCTCGATCGTTGCGGGTAACCACAGTATCAAGATAGGCGGCGAGTACAGCGATATCTTCCAGAATCAGATATTCGGCTTTAACCAGTTTGGGAGCTTTAGTCCGAATCAGACTGGAAACCCGGGCCTCGAGGACCTTTCCCTTACTCCGGGCTCGTCGACAGACCGCAGGTTTGACGCGATCAATTCATCGACCAATCTCGGCAGGGCCTTCTTTAACCAGCAGATCGGCAATCTCGAGGCTGCGTTTACGATCAAGGAGCTTGCCTTCTACGCCCAGGACGCCTGGAGGATCAATCCGAAGTTCACGCTTAACTTCGGCCTCCGTGCTGAGAAACAGTACAATCCGTCGGCTCAGGGCGGAAATGATGCGATCATCAACTTTGTCAAGAACGCCAGTTTTCCAGCTATCGGAGGCGGATCGATCGATCCGACGGTAATTGAGGATAGTCCGTGGCAGTATGGTCCGCGTCTGGGCTTTGCCTACGATGTCCGCGGAAATGGCAAGTCTGTCATTCGCGGATTTAGCGGACTCTACTATGCCAGGACGCCGGGGCTGATCCTTGCCGCACCCGTCAATAACTTCCGCTTGCCGCCGGGTGATGTCTCGGTCGGCTTGCTTATGAGTACGGCGGCCTTATCGGCCAACAACGCCGGCGGCGTTACGGCCTACAACAGCTTCCTCACCAACAATCCAAACTATGTTGCGATCATGGGAGCGACCGGCACGGCCTGTCCGCAGGTTGTCAATCCGGCCGACCCACGGGTCTGCCTTCCAAATACCGTCTTTCGCCAGTTTGCGACGATCAACATCAACCTGAATACGTTCGGACTAGGAAGTTTGCCGTCATTGAGTTCGGCCCAGCTCACTGAGATGGCCGGACGCCTTGGGTTGCCGATCGTTCCTGGCAGTGGTTCTACGGTCATCGCGATGGCACCGGGCTATGAGAATCCGACATCCTTCCAATACGGATTCGGATATGAGCACGAAATTATGTCAGGCTTCGTTGTCGGCGTCGATTACAGCCATGTAAAAACGACACATCTTCAGCGAAATCGCGATATCAATCTCCCGTCGCCGACTATTGATGCAAACGGACGCCCTGTATTCAACCGGAACAACCGGCCAGTTACTTCGCTTAATCGCATTCTGCTCCGTGAGGATTCAGGACGATCACTTTTCCGAGCATTTACCGCGCGGACAAGGATCTCAAATCGGTGGGCGAATATTAACGCGTACTTGACGCTGTCGAAGTCGCTTTCAGATGACGACAACGAGAGGAACGCAACCGGCTTGTTCTACGAGAATTCATTTAACCTGGCGAACGAATACGGCCTCGCCCGTCTCGACCGAAAGGTCCAGTTTGTGGCAAATCCCGTGTTCTTCCTGCCGCATGGGTTTGAGATCTCAAGCGCGATCAGGGCCCGGTCAGGAGTGCCTTTCGATGCCACGGTCGGCTCTGATGTCAATTCCGACAGTAATAACAATGACCGTCCACTGTTGACGCCGGGAATTCTGATGCCGAGGAATTCGTTCCGCAATAACGCTGAGTTTGGCGTGGACGTTCGCGGCCAGAAGGGCTTCAGCTTTGGCGAGGGTCGAAGGCTGATATTTTCAGCCGAGATATTTAACCTCTTTAACAATGCGAACATTCAGTTCGCCGGTGCTCAAACGTTGTATTGTGCCTCGAACAACCGGACGAGTGCCTGCGGCCTGAATGGGCCGACGAACACGACGTTCATGCAGTTGCGGAACTCGTCGGGTGATCTGATCACTCCGACGGGAGGTAACTTCTCACGGACGCCGGTATTCCAGATGCAGTTCGGCGTCAGGCTTCAGTTGTAGTTCACTCGCCTTTTGGCACTTTATGCACGCTCGCGGAGACGCGGGCGTGCATTTTTTTTGTCGGCGGTTCGTTATAAACTCAACCGAGTGCGGTTACTACAGATCTCCTCGGCAAGAACCTTTAGCGGCAGCGAACGTCATTTTATTGACCTGTGCCGCGGCCTCGGCCAGCGAGGCCACAAGGTCTATGCGGCCCTCAGGCCGACCAACAAATGGCAGGAACGACTCGATATCGAGCAAGATCGATTGCTTCACATCTCGATACGAAATTCATTTGGGATGTTTAGCGCAAAGCGCATTGCGCGCTTTGCTCGTGAAAACAGCATCGATATTATTCACACGCATGTCGCCCGCGACTATGTTGCGGCGAGTGCGGCCGCGCGAATGGCGGACGCTCGACTTGTGCTGACGCGTCACGTCATGTTTCCGATGAAATCATTTCATCGCTTTGTCCTCGGAAACGTCGATGCCGCGATAGCCGTATCCGAGCCTGTTCGCGAACAGCTCTCTCGCGTCTTTCCGTCAAAGCAGATACACGTCATCCCGAACGGCCTGAATTTCAGTGACATAGATACTGCGGCCGGTGGCCGGCCGGGCGTCGCGTTTCGTGAGTTTCATTCAATACCGCCAGACGTGCCGCTTATTGCCTCGATAGGCGAACTAAAGGTTGCAAAGGGCCAGCGCGACCTTGTGCTTGCCGCCCATGAGGTCATCAAGCGTCGATCGGACGCTCGATTCGTCGTCGCCGGCGTGGACCATTCGCTGGATAAGAAGTTTCGCCGTGAGCTCAAGCGTCTTGTTCGCGTGCTTGGCATGGAGGGCAATTTCCTTTGGCTCGATTGGCTGGATGATACGGCCCCATTGCTGGCGGCAGCCGACCTATTTGTATCACCATCGCATACTGAGAGTTTCGGGCTGGCAATACTCGAAGCAATGGCGGCGGGCTGTCCGGTGGTGGCAACGGCTACCGATGGGGCCGTCGAGTTGATCGCCGACGCGAATGCGATCGTGCCGATCAAGGACCCTTTGAGTATGGCCGAGGCGATCCTGTGGCATCTCGAACACGACGACGCACGGCGCGAGTTAGGTTGCAAACTTAAGATGGTCGCCACCGCGAATTACAGCATCGAAAGGATGATCGAGGCCACTGAGGCCGTCTACCGGGCCGTGGTGTGACCACGATAGCTTGCCGTAGTCCGAGGCGTGCAGGTATCTTATATGTATGCGGCACTTATCGCTTCTGTTTCTGCTAATATCACTGTTTTCCTTCAATGCCATGCCGCAAACACCCGAGCAGCTTGCTGCCGATTGGGATCGGTCACACATATCGCACATATTTCCTTCGGACGTCCGCCACGCCGACCTGAAGAAGTACCTCGATGAGTTGAAAAAGATCGGCGTCAAGGTCGATGAAGTCGGCGAAAGCTTTGGAGGTCGTGAGATCTATCAGGTCGAGTGGGGCCGCGGGCCGCTGAAGGTATTTATGTGGTCGCAGATGCACGGTGACGAACCGACGGCGACGTCCGCGCTGATCGATATGTTCGCGTTCCTTCAGAACAATCGAAGCCTCGACTGGGTCAAACGTATCGAAAAAGCC
>CAZMQR010000018.1:0-15834 GCA_964568325.1 uncultured Chloracidobacterium sp.
CTACCACGAGATATTGTGGAAATAACTATTGACATTCCTGTCGGCATGAATGATACTAGTTCAACTTGAGTCCGTCCTTTAGCCGCGAATCTCAAGCATTTCACCAAGAATTTCACCGTTTTTTGTGTCCGTTCAACGTGATAAAATAGCATCACAAGACGGAGGGACGCCTGAGTTGGAGAATTCCCTATGAGTACAGTTTTTGAATCTGCCGTCAACACGTTTCTCGACAAGAATGGTGTCGGCAACGGCACCGGAGCAGCACCTGCACGATCGATAACCCCGCTGGGCCTGAACGCTCAAAAAGTGGTAGCAAAACGCTATTCGCTTCGCGATGAGAACGGTGAACCGTTTGAGACGTGGGCGGACATTGTTCACCGTGTGGTGGGACACGTTTCGAAAGCCGAAACCGACCATGCGCAACGAAATCTGTTCTTCAATGACATGACCGCCGTCATGCTCGCACGCGAATTCGTTCCGAATACGCCCTGTCTCGTCAATGCCGGCAAGCCAAACGGGCAGCTTGCGGCCTGCTTCGTGCTCAATGTGCCGGATTCGATCGAAGGCATCATGGAGCATGCTCAGAACGTCGCGATCATTCATCAGACCGGCGGCGGCACAGGCATGACGTATGAATTTTTGCGGCCCGCAGGCTCGATGGTAAATTCGACCCGCGGCGTGGCGTCGGGGCCGGTATCGTTCATGAACATCGTCAATCAGACGACGGAGGTTGTAAAACAGGGCGGCGTTAGGCGCGGCGCTAACATGGGCATTCTCAGCGTTGAGCATCCGGATATTCTCCGCTTTATTCACGCCAAGAACGACCAGACAAGCCTGACTAATTTCAATATCTCGGTGACGGTGACCGACCTGTTCATGGATGCCGTCGACAGCGGCACATGGTTTCAGACAGAGTTTGATGGCGAACCGTGGACGCAGAGCATCTTTGACAGCGTTACGGGCAAAGATTATGTCGTTTATCGCCGTCCTGATGGTTCGACGGCCACATTTGCAGACAAACTAGCGTTTGAGACGGCTGACCTTTCGGACTGCACCATCGAAGAGCCGCCGATGCCGGGAATGATATTCGCCCCCGACGTTTGGAACCGCATAATCGCGTCCGCACATAAGTACGCAGAGCCGGGGATCATCTTCATCGACGAAGTAAACCGGCACAATCACATGATGAACTCGATGGGGCCGATCTACGCATGCAATCCGTGCGGCGAACAGCAACTGCACTTCAATAATTCATGTAACCTCGGCTCGATAGACGTCGCCAAGTTTTTTACGACGACAACCGACGGTGACGGTATCGTGGACTGGGCCAGACTGTCGCGAGTCACGCAACTCTGTACAAGATTCCTGGACAACGTGGTCGATGCGGGCCACTTCCCGCTGCCTGAGATCGACGATGTCGTCAAGAGAACTCGCCCTGTCGGCCTCGGTATTATGGGCTTTGCCGATCTTTGCCTGAAGCTGGGCGTGACCTACGGCAACGACGAATCTCTCGACCTTATGGAAAAGGTAATGGGCTTTGTCCGCCGCGAATCGTGGCTGGCATCGCTCCGACTCGGACAGGACAAGGGTGTTTTCCCTGAATTCGAAGCCAATCGTGAGGCATATGATCGGTTTATCTACGACGAGATCGGCATTCCCCGAGACATCCCATTGACACCCCGGAATTACGAGGTCACAACGATCGCTCCGACAGGCACCATCTCGCTCGTGGCTGAGACGTCGTCGGGTATCGAGCCAAACTTTTCATGGGCCTACGTCCGGCAGGACACATTGGGCACGAGAACATATGTCCATTCGCTTGCGGCCCGTGCGCTCGGGATCGACGTTGACCAAACGAGCGAAGACTCGATAAAAGAGGCTGCCGAATATGTCGTCGATCACGAGTCGGAATTGCCGTCAGAGTTTATCTCGGCAATGAAGATCCGCTCTGACCAGCACGTGCGAGTCCTTGCCGCGGCGCAGCGGCACGTTGATAACGCGATCTCGAAGACGTGCAACGGAGCGACTGACGATACGGTGGAATCCGTAGATAATCTCTACCACCTCGCCCGTCAGCTTGGCTGCAAGGCGGTCAGCTATTATCGCGACGGCAGCCGAGAGGGACAGGTGCTCAACCAGATGAAGGTTGAGGAGAAGAAGGTCGAGGGAACAGCGGAAAGCGAGTTCGAAAGCGATTACCATACTCAAACACCGCACGGGAGCTACACCAGCACGTCGAGGGTCGAGCGACCACGCGAACTCCAGGGATCAACGTGGAGAATACCGTTCGACGGGCAAAACCTGTATGTTACGGTCAATCATGACGGCCAGCGCATATTGGAGGTATTTGTCGCGGGATCGATCAGTGCAGGAGTTGGATTGCTTGCGTCAAAGATGCTGCGAGGTGGTTTTGACGTGAATGAGGTCGCCCACAGCCTCAATAAGGTCATCGGCACGCATGCGGTGTGGTTCAACGAACGTCTACTCACGTCTCCCGAACAGGCCGTAGCCGAATGCCTGCTGCTCATCGACCGTCGCCTGAATAAGCTTCCGGAATCCGCCAGGATGCTCGGAAAGACGATGGCAACCGAAATGTCTATGTCAACAATGGTCGGCAAATGCCCCGAATGTAGTGGCCAACTCGAACACGTTTCGGGCTGCGACACGTGCCGCGATTGCGGCTTCTCAAAGTGTAAGTAGGAACAAGAACTGCAGAAGCCACGAATGCGCGAATAAGAAGCCCTTATTCGCGCATTCGTGGCTTTAGCGATCTTCTAGAATAACGTGAACGTCACCAGCTTGCTGACCGAGAATCCGCCGACCGCCCTCAGGTCCTTTACATACCAGCGGCCATAGTAGGTCTGCCCGACCAGCGACAGATTGTCAGGGATCGCGATGCTCACCGAGCCATAACCATTGAACGCTCCGTAATCGGACAATGTGATCGTGTGATACGCAAATGAGCCCCCTGCGGGAATAGTCGTCCCAATGCCGGGATCGCTCGAACCGATCACGAGCGTTGCCTGCGAGCCGCCTCGACCACCTGCCACCGCGACCGTAAAACTCGGATTTCCGACGATCGGCGGTTCGATGGCTATCATCTCCGGGACCTTAAATTTTGATCCAGGCCGGCCTCGGCCAGAGACCACCGGGACACGGTTTGTTTCGGTATAAAGGGTCGGCCGATCGAACGGCGGCAGTTCGTTGGCGACCCGCGGATCGGTCAGCGGCCGTTTAAGGAACGCCAACAGGTCCGACTTTTCTTCCGCAGTCAGATTCAATGGCCGGATAACATCCCGATCAATGTTCGGTGCGTCAAAATCGCCTCCGCGATTGTAGAATTCAACAACATCAGTCAACGTAGCAAGGCCGCCCGTATGCATATAAGCCCCGCGAAGCTCGACATTTCTCAGGCCGGGCGTCTTGAAGCGGCCACGGTCACCCGGCTCGCCCGTTACGGCAAATCGACCAGGATCGTCCGTTCTGGGGCGCACACCTATATTATGAAAGTTATGCTCGGTCATGGCTGGCCCTCCATGGCAACCGCTGCAGTGCTGGGCAACAAACACGTCGAGTCCGCGTGCCTCATCCGCTGCCAGAGGCTCTAACTCCATCAGATATCGGTCAAATGGCGAACGATCAGAGAACAGCGTCCGCTCATGTGTTGCGATCGCCATTGCTATTCGTGCCGGCGTGACATCAGGCGTCCCAAACGCTTCTTCGAAGAGCTGCGGATAGTTTCGGCCGTCGATCCACGTTGATAAGGCGGTTGGGACATTCGTCGCGAGCGCGAGCGGATGGGATGCCTGGATCTGTGCGGCGGCCTCGGTCCAGTTGCGATTCATGTGCCCCATCTCAGCCGATGAAAGCGGCGGTCCTGTCGCCTGGCTTTCGAGAGACCCCCAGGACGTGATCAAGACATCATTCGTCAGCGGATCGCGGAACTGGTTGCTCGCACGGCCGTCCCAAAAGAGGCCCTGCGAAGCGAGACCCACATTGAGATAGCTCGGCGACTTTCGGCCCGTTACCTGTTCCCGCATCCCAAAAAGGGGATTGACGCCGTATGTGCCATCCGCATAGTTCTGAGGCACGCCGGGCGAGCCAAAGATATCATCGCCAGTCCCAAAGAGATTATCCGGGCCGGGATTGCGTGATCGTTCGTGATCCGTCACGGTCCGAGGATCGGAACCACCCGAGCCGGGACGGTGACATGTTCCGCACGCGACGGTACGAGTGGACGAGAGTTGCTCATCCCAAAAAAGAGCCTTGCCCAGATAGGCTTTTGCAGCTGTGACGGGGTTCTCGGCCGGCTGGATCGGCGGCTCCAGCGGCGAGAATGGGCCCGAAAGCATGCCGCCCTGGCCGCGGGTTCCCTGATCGGGTGAGCTAAGCTGGCTCGAACCGGAACCATTTTCGGCCCTCACCCAATAGAAATAAAGTTGAGCCACAGCCGCACCAGTATCGAAGAAATAGTTCGCTTGAGTCGCGCCAATATCGGTGGCCGTCGAGGTATCGTTCACAGTATTTCGAAAGATTCGGTACACCGTCGCGCCGCGGATAGTGTCCCAATTGATACCGACCTTCATCGAATAATCGTTATCCGAAGCTTTTACATTTGTCGGGGCCGCCGGGGCCGTTCCCGCGACAACGCGACCGCGACCGAACGCGCCCGTCCCCGTGAGGTACGCACCTCCAAAAAAAGCCGTAAACAAGAGCAGAACTGCTCCTTTGATCAACCTCATACTTCCAAACGAACGGAGAGATGCCTGAAGCATCAACACGTAATGCTATCACCGCGTAGCGATCGCTTCAATTTACGGCGCCTACGGCAAATGTCACATTCCGATACTATATTATCGCAATGAACTCGAAGAAAATGACCTGAATCACAATCGCAGGAGTGCTTCGCCTCGGTTTTCGCATCAAATCGATTCGGGTAAAATCTCCAAGGACCATATGAATACCCATTTATTCAGAATTATGTTATCGATATCGCTGTTGCTCGCCGTCGTTCTCTCATTGAACGCACAAGTGACACAACGGCCGCGTGTGGCTAGCCCATCGGCAACGCCAACTCCTACAACGACCGCCAGCCCAACTCCGACTTCGGCCTTGACTCAGACCCTTGACTCCTTGCAGACAAAGATCCGGCAGCGGATGTATTCGCTGGATGCCCGCCGCGGCCGCGTGGGGATCAAGATCGTTTCGCTCAACAGCGGCCAGGTCGTATTCGAGAATGACTCTGAGAAATACTTCATGCCAGCCTCGAACATGAAGAACTTTACTGTCGCCGCAGGTTTTGACCGGCTCGGCCCAGAGTTCAGATTCGTCACTAGTGTTTTTGCAAATGCCGTCCCGGATGGTGCCGGAACGATCAAGGGCGACCTTCGGATATACGGCCGGGGCGACGTGTCGATCTCGACTGCATTCTTTGGAAGCTCGGCAGCAGGCCCCTCGACCTACTATAAAGGCATCGACAGGCTTGCAGACAAGATCGCCGCTTCCGGGGTCAAACACGTTGAGGGTAGCATCGTGGGCGATGAGAGCTATTTCAAGGGATTCCCAATACCAGCGACGTGGGAGTGGGACGACCTGCAATGGGATTATGGTGCCGAAATTTCGGCGTTGCCTGTTAACGACAATGCGGTCGATATCTCTGTCCGGCCGGGAACCGTCGGCGGACCTTGCCAAATCAGCATTTCGCCGCCCAGTGGCCTATTTCAGATAGTAAACTCATGTACAACGACATCCTCATCGGCGGCGCGAGACCTGAGTGTGCACAAACGTCTCCGGCAGAATATTCTCGAGATCTCGGGCACAATGCCGACGGGCGATCGCGGCTTCGCAGACTCCATAACCGTCAGCCGACCGGCAGACCTGTTCGTAGCCCTGCTGAGGCAACGTCTCGAAAGGCGAGGTGTTACCGTCACCGGCGGAACCCGTCTTGAGGCAGCAAATATCAGTCCCGGAACCCAAATCGAGATCGCGAAGCTCGAATCGCCAGCCTACCGAGAAATCGCGGCGAAGACGATGAAGCCAAGCCAGAATATGTTCACAGAGGTCATTTTGTGGACACTGGGTGAACAATCGCGTACTGCTCCGGGAGCCCCAACCGGGCCACGACTCAATAGCGCGTCGCTGGGGCTGAGCACGGTGAGAGCATTCTTAAGGCAGGCGGGGATCGACGACGACAGCGTCGTCCAATACGATGGCAGCGGTATGTCGCGACACGATCTTGTCACGCCATCAGCGATCGTTCAGCTTTACAGTTACATGGCCAAGCAGGGCCGCTATGCGAAAGACTGGCGCGACAGCTTGACCATAGGCGGCGTTGACGGGACACTCCGGAACAGGTTCAAGGGGACAGCCGCCAATGCGAATATTCGCGGCAAGACCGGCACACTCGATCAAGTCTCTGCGTTATCAGGCTACGTAACGACCTCGGGCGGTGAGGAACTGGTCGTATCGGTCATTGTGAATGGTGTGCCTCAGCCGTCAAACCGGACCTCGCTAATAGACGACATCGTCGTGTATCTGGCAAATTTCGATGGGAAGATCGATTAGTCAAAACCACCCGCCTACGCGAGTGGTTCCGCCAATACCTTCAATAGCTTTTCGTGGATCCCACCGAAGCCGCCATTTGACATGATGGCGATGACATCGCCATCACACATTTTCCGACTGAGGTACTCTATGATGGCGTCTGCGTCAGCGAAAGTGTCGGCCGGTTTGCCAGTGAAGGCAATATCGGCGACAAGTTTTTCGACGTCGAGGAGCTTGTCACCAAACTGCTTGGCATCTTCCGGATTGAAGACGCTGGCGATTATCACCCGGTCCGCGTGAGCGAATGCGCTCTTGTATTGCTCCTCGAATATCGATAGCCGAGACGAGCGCGAACGCGGCTCGAAGACGGCGATCAATCGATTGTCGACATAGCGCTGCCTGAGAGCTTTTAGCGTTTCATCAACGGCCGTTGGATGATGCGCAAAATCGTCGATAACGGTCACGCCCCGCTCAATACCGCGGATCTCCATTCGGCGTTTGACGGATTCGAAGGTGTCGAACGCTTCCTGTATCTTAGCCTGCGAAATTCCCCACGCATCAGCCGCGATGATCACGGCGAGACTGTTTCGGACGTTGAATTCACCGATCATCTTTGTCGTGAATTCGGCCCAAGGGCGGTCTTGGGTCTTCGGTCTTTGGCTTTCGTCGTCCCGCTTGTAAACATTAAATCTGGTTCCTTCAGTCGTGAATTCGATGTCGCGGGCCTGCCATTTTGCGGTGTCGTTGAGGCCGAAGGTCTCGACGTTCGTATAGAGCTTGCCTTGCATGGATTCGAGCACTTCGCCGACAACGGGCGAATCGACGCCGCAGATAAGGCGGCCGTTGCCGGGGACGAGGTTCATCAGCCGCGAGAATTGCCACTTGATCGCATCGAGGTCTTTGTAGATATCGGCGTGGTCAAATTCGATATTGTTTACGATCGCGATCTCAGGGAGATAAGACATGAATTTCGGCTTCTTGTCGAAAAATGCCGTGTCGTATTCATCACCCTCGATCACAAAATAGTCACTCTCGGTAACCCGAAAACTTTGCCCGAAATTCTGCACGACACCACCAACAAGAAACGTCGGGTCGAGTCCGCCAACCTCGCAGACCCAGGCTGCAAGCGAGGTCGTCGTGGTCTTGCCGTGCGTACCGGCCACGACCAGCGAATGCCGACCCCGAATGAACTCTTCCCTTACGGTCTCAGCCTGTGAACGGTATTCCAGCTTCCGGTTCAAGACTTCCTCAAGTTCAGCGTTGCCGCGCATGATCGTATTGCCGACGACCGTAATGTCGCGAGGCAGGTCCGTGTTCTCGGCCCTATAACCTTGCATTATCTCGATCCCCAGCGTCTCAAGTTGGGTGGACATGGGCGGATAGACGTTCTGGTCCGAGCCCGTGACGCGGTGGCCGCGGGCCTGGAGCATACCGGCGAGCGACGCCATCGCCGTGCCACAAATCCCGATCAGGTGATAGTGCATTCTATTTGGGAAGCAGGCGTGCAAACGGCAGGTTCTTAACGCTCTTGTAAAAGGCCTCGGCGCTGTCTTTATCGCCCATCACGCCGTCGCCTTTGTCTTTCGGTTTCCCGGATTGCAGGTCGAGATACTTGATCGACGAGCTGATCTGGCGGCCCGCAGCGTTAAAATACCGCATCCTGACTATCTTATAGTCGCCGTAAAATGTTCTGAAATCAGTCTCGACCCGGGCCAGGGTTCCGTCGGTCCGAAAGCAGTGGTAGGTGTAATTCACCCAATCGCCTGACGGGCTGAAATGCGTAAAGTTGGTGGCGACGAGCCGGCCGCCACTACGCCAGTTATAGGCGATATCATAGGTCTCGCTGCCCTCGCGAAATTTTTCGAGGGCCTTTTCGGACGCGAACTTTCGCCATTTGTCTTTGCTGTCGTTAACATCGGCGGTATTCGCATAAACCAACTCCGGGGATTTACGCCGCTTCTGAACGGTGTCGATCTGTTTGCAGTATGTGTTGATGCGTTTGACCTGGTCTGCGGTGCCTTGAGCCTTAACACTGACCAACACGGTAAGACTGATCAATGTCGATGCAAGGATCGCGTGCCGTTTCTTCATATCGCTATCTCCGACGTTGTGGGCCTAGCAGTTCGGCCACCAAGGATTGAGCATTATAGACCTTTCGCAAAGCTTCAATGATACCGGCTGAGTGGACGCCTACGGCGCGCGAGCCTTCGGATTCATCGATGTACCAGTAGCGGTTTGAGAGTTTCTGATTGTTGCTGTCGAAATTGAGACCGACAACCTCGCCATTGCGATTCACGACCGGCGAGCCGCTGTTGCCGCCGATCGTATCGGCGGTGTAAACGAAATTAAGCGGCGTCGCCAGGTTGATGCGTGTCCTCGCGGCCTTGATGCTCACTGGCATATCGAACGGATGCTTCTCCTCAAAGCTCAGCGCGCGATCATAGAGGCCAAAATATGTCGTCTTGAACGGCACGAGTGTGGTGTCCTCCTCGTAGCCCTTGACGACGCCGTAGCAGAGGCGCAGGTTGCCGTTGGCGTCCGGCGGCATTGTCTTCCCATAAACGGCAAATCGTGCTTGCGCGATCTTGCTTCCGTTGGCGGCCTCGACAGCTCTGATATTCGTTTCCTCCCATGCCCGAAGCTCACGGATGATCGGCTCGACGCGGCGTGCGAGGGTGATCATCGGGTCGGTCGACGTCGCAACAGCGTCGCCGGAGTCTTCAAGTAACGCCTTTCGGGCCGCAGGGTCATTCAGCCTTGTCTCCCGAAACGCACGGTCGACGACTTCGGCAGCGTCCGCATCACCGATTCCCGCGCGGATGAACGGATCGTCACGGCCGATCTGCTTGATTGCTTCGTTGAACCAAGCGGTGAGAGCCACCCGTTCCATTTCCGGATAGACGGGTGCAGGCGAAAGCAGTGACGTCTTGAGGGCTTCAAGCCTGTTGTCACGGTACTCAGGGTAGCGCTTGTCGTTAGGTTTTGCCGTCTCTATGTGATAGTTGACGATCTGCTGAGCAAAACCGGCGATCTTTGAAGAACCGAGGCTTGAAAACGCCAGCCGCTTCGCCATCGACGGATATTTCGTGTATGCAGCCTCTATCCCGGCCCACGCAGGTGCGTATTGCCTGTCTAGGTCAGGCTTCGCAGCCAGTTTGTCACGCAGGTCCTTTTCCTCTGCGACCTTTTTTAAGAAGTTTCGCGGATTGAGCAGTCCGTCTTGCTGGCCCTCGAGCCGCTTAAGCGAGTTGGCAAATGAGCGCATGCCCGGGTTTGCCTGCCGCATTTGTTCGGCCCCACCTTTAGAGTATTCCTCAAGGGCCTTGCGGCGCGTTTTCCAGACGAGTTCCTGAAGCGGATTCCCGAGGTCACGCTGATACGCAAGCTGAGCAACGGTTAGCAATCGTGCGGTCGAGCCAGGATAACCCGAAACGACTACAAATTCGCCTTCCGGAGCACCCGTCGCGGACCATTTCAAATAGTTTGGCGTCTTCGCGGGCTTGCCGTTCTCGTATGCGCGGACAAAAGTAAAATCAAGATCGTGACGCGGAAAGACAAAATTGTCATAATCGCCACCAAAAAACGCGGCCTGTTCCTCTGGCGCCATTACAAGCCGCACATCGTTGTAGCGCTTGAAGCGATACAGCCAATACTCGCCACCGCTGTAGAGCGAAACCACCTCGCAACGGAGGCCCGTGGGACAATCCTTCTCTATCACGGCAATCTCAGCCGAACGATTTGCCGAAGACTCCGTAACCGTCGCCCCGTGCGCCGCGGCATTGTGGACACGCTCGGTAACATTGTCGTACGACTCGAGGATCGATACATTGCCGTCAGGAACCTTCAACTCTTTGGCTTGCGTCGGTGCAAAAAAGCCCGTCTTGAGCAGGTCGCGCTCTTTCGTCGAAAGGCGCTCGATAAAGCCGGATGCGACGTGATGGTTCGTCGCGATCAGCCCAATAGGTGAAACGAAAACGCCAGATGCTCCCGGAAATTTGACCGATGCCAGCCGAAGGCGGTCAAGCCATTCCTTGGACGGCTCGAAGTTGTAGCGTTCTTTCCACTGTCGGAGCGGCGGATTGTCAAACGTCCACATGCCGTCGTCGGCTAGGACAACCGGCACCAGAAAATTCAGAAGCAGCAGAGCAGTAAAAAGTCGTTTCATATGTCGTGTGCCTAGATCATATTAGCCGAGGACGCGATGCAGCTTGTCCATCGCCCCATTTAGGACCGTGTCCTCGCGGGCGATGCAGATGCGGACGTGTGCGTCCCATAGGTCGCCGTCGGCAAAGGCCGAGCCCGGCGTCATGCCCACACCGGCGTCGCGCATGAGCATCTCGTTAAAAGTGATCGCATCGTCAAACTGTCGCGGGATCCTGGCCCATATGTAAAACGCCGACCCCGAATTGTAGATCTCGAATCCGAGGCTTGAGATCACCTCCGATACCATCCGTCGTTTTGCGTCGAATTTCTCCCGCAATCGCGGGTAATACGCATCGTCGGCCATCAGAGTTTTGGCGAGTGCCGCTTGGAGCGGAGTCGCGGGACAAACGTAGATGACGTTGGCCGCATTGTTGATCTTGGCGATCAATTGCCCGGGGCCGTATGCGTAACCGAGTCGCCAGCCTGAGATATTCCAGGATTTTGAGAACGAATTCACGGTGATCGTTCGCTCCCACATATCTGGAAGCGTCGCGATGGGCGTGTGCGGATTCTCGCCGGTCACGTAATGTTCATAGACCTCGTCGGAGACGACAAGCAGGTCGAGTTCCTTGGCGACATCGGCAACCGCCTCGAGTTCGGTCTGCGACATCACTTTGCCGCTCGGATTCGCAGGCGAACAAACCAGAATTGCGGCGAGCGGAAAATTCGAGCGGCCCCTTAACTCTTTACACCGAGCAAGCAGGCTGTCCTTGTCAAATGTGAGTTGCCCGTCAAGCTCAAACGGCTCGGTCTTGCTTCCAAATTCATCCAGAATGCGTTTGTGATACGGATAATAAGGCTCGAAAACAAGAGCTGACTTGTTCTTTAGATAGCCTTGGGCGACGCCCACCAGAGCGCCGGTGCCCCCGTTTGTGATCATCAGTTCAAATGGCCGCACATCCACGTCGATCTGAATGTCGTTGTATTTCGCGATCTTTTCGGCGACGGCCCGACGCAGGCCTTCGTGACCCTCGCTGCCGCCATAGTGATTCTGGCTGGCGGCGATTATCGCCGCGGCCTCAGCGGCCAATTGTGGATCGATCGGCAATTCCGACTGCCCCTGAACGAGGTTCCCGCTGGGCGGCACCAGCCGTGTGATCGCGCGGATATCGGGCTTTACTTTCCCGAGTTTTGCTTCTGACATAACAATAAAAGTATCAGGTTTTACTCAGTTGTTCTACGCGGGGCTTACTGACATACCGATTCCCACGAAGCCAAAATCGATACGGATGGCCGGCGTCCTCTCCGGCGTAGTCGATACCGATACGTGGGCCTGTCGCGATCTCGTCCGCCTTGATCGAACGGTACCGTTCAAGCCAGACGGCGTCGCCGCAAAGATCTTCGCCGTTAAGAGATCGGTCAATGCCGAGCGCGATACAAAGTTTGCCGGGGCCCGATGTGAGGTTGCTGTCGTTCATATTGCCGCGACGTGAGCGCATGAACTCTATGCCATCGATGGGTTCGATGGCGCGGATAAGGATTGCGTGCGGGTGATCGGGCGGGCCGGAGACTATGTTGAATTGGTAATACATCCCATAGACAAAAAAGACATAGACGTGGCCGGCACGGCCATACATCACTTCGTTGCGGGCGGTACGCCGGCCACCGAAGGAATGCGCAGCCCGGTCGGTGAACCCTAAGTATGCTTCGGTCTCTACGATTATCCCCGAAACTCGTGTGCCGTCGGCGGCAGGCACCACGAGCAGATTACCGAGCAGATCGCGGGCGACGGCGAGTGTGTCTTCGCGTTCGTAAAACTTTCGGCGAATCTTCATAAGCAACTTTTACGATACGGTGAAACTCAAATTTTGTTAATATCACACCGGCCACAGTGGCAAATTTATGTATCGAACGATCATTGTTTTTCTTCTTCTCACTGCCGCAAGCGTAACCGCACAAAAACCCGACGATGTCCTCGCCACTTCGACGGGAAGGACCTTTAAGGTACGCGACCTTTCGCCAGAGGTCCAAAAGGCGGTTGCCAACCTGCCGTCGAGCATCGCAAAGGCGCGAACCGACTTGTTTGCGCAGTTCGTCAATCAGCGGTTGATCGATCTCGAGGCGGCGTCGCTTGGTGTGTCAAGCGGCAAATTCATCTGGAATGAGAAGGCCAAGGTCAAGAATCCGACCGAGGCCGAGGTCAAGGCTGTTTACGATACTAATCAACAGCCTCTTGGTGGACGCCCGCTGTCGGAGGGCCGTGAGGCAATCGTCGATTACCTGCGGGCTGGCCCTCAGCAGAAGATGTTTACCGCACTCTTCGGCCGGCTACGGACAAAATACAAGTTCACGGCGGGAAAAGATGTCAACGCCGTTAACCTTTCACCAGCCGACACGATCGCAACGATCAATTCAAAAGCCGTAACGGCGAAGGAATTTGAAGATTTTGCCGCGGCGGAACTTCGTGAAGGCCAGGCCGACCTTGGTGACATCATCACCGACGATCTGACTGAGGTGATACGGAACGCGCTGATCGCCGACGAGGCAAAGTCAGCGGGCATCGACGCGGGAACCTTGATCGCCCGCGAGATCACAAACAAGATGAAGGATTTCTCAGACGAAGAAAGGACAAATCTTGAGGACGCTCTCGCGAAACGCCTGTTCGAGAAGTACAAGGCCAAGATCCTTTACACGGCGGCCGAAACGCCGATAGAGGCTGTCTCAGCCGACGACGATCCCGCTCTCGGGCCCGCGAACGCTCCGGTGACGGTCATTATGTTCAGCGATTTTCAATGTTCGGCCTGCGCGGCGACGCATCCGATGTTGAAGCAGGCACTTTCGCCATTTGAGAACAAAGTGCGGTTCGTGGTGCGTGACTTTCCTTTAGAGGCGGTGCATGGGAACGGCTTTGACGCATCCAGAGCCGCCGGGGCTGCCAATGCGCAAGGCAAATTCTTCGAATACATCGACATACTTTACAAGCATCAAAATGCCCTCGATGGTGCATCCCTCAAAGCCTATGCTCAGCAGATCGGTTTGAATGCGGCGCAGTTTGAGATAGACTTTAACTCCGAAAAGACGGCTGCCGAAGTGCGAAAAGATATGTCCGACGGCGAAGCCCTTGGCATCAGCGGAACGCCGACGATCTTCGTAAACGGCCGCCGCGTGCGTAACATCTCAGCCGAAACGATCACGGCAATGATCGAGACTGAGCTATCTAAGTAATTGAGTATGCGAACTTTGCTGGTTTTCTTTACAGCGGCCGTCGCCCTGGCATGCTCCGGGACCGCGAATACCCCTAAGCCGAGCGCAAACTCGACGAAGACGCCGCCGCTGCCGGTTTTTGGCTACGAGATCATCAAGACATATCCGCACGACGGCAGCGCATTCACACAGGGACTCTTCTTCTACAACGGCTCACTATACGAGAGCACCGGCCAGGAGGGCCGGTCGCAGATCCGGAAGGTCGAGCTTGAGACCGGCAAGGTCACGCAGAAATGGGACCTTCCGAAGGACGAATTCGGCGAGGGTTCGACCGCGCTCGGCGACAAGATCTTCATGATCACATGGCAGGACGGAGTCGGAAGAGTGTTTGACGCCAAGGACCTAAAGGTGCTCAACGAATTCAGCTATCAGGGCGAGGGCTGGGGTTTGACGACCGACGGGACAAATCTGATCATGTCGCAGGGCACGCATGTTCTCAAGGTCATCGATCCGCAGACTTTCAAGCAAATCAAGACCATTCCGGTCATGCGCGAGGACGGGCGGCCGCTGATGCGTCTGAATGAATTAGAATTTGTTAAGGGTGAGATATGGGCTAATGTCTGGCACTCTGAGGATCCGGGAACACTTGGCAAATCCAACTATATTGCCCGTATTGACCCTCAAACAGGAAAATTGACGGGCTGGATCGACCTTGCCGGCATCTCGCCTGACGATCAGCCGAAGACCAACAGCCCATACGACGACAAGGTCGAAAATACGCTTAACGGTATTGCATACGACGCCGCTACCGAACGCATTTTCGTGACCGGCAAGCAGTGGAAAAAGCTATACGAGATCAGGCTGACCCCGCCGAAGAATCAATGACAGAGGACGACAAGAGGTTCATGCAGCGGGCTATCGAGCTTGCGCGTGATGGCATCGACGGTAACGAAGGCGGTCCGTTCGGCTGTGTTGTGGTTCGTGACGGCGAGATCATCGGCGAGGGGAATAATCGAGTCACATCAGCTAATGATCCTACGGCCCATGCTGAGATCATCGCCATCCGTGAAGGGTGTAAGTCATTGAACTCATTTCAGTTAGACGGCTGTTCGATCTATACGTCATGCGAGCCGTGCCCAATGTGCCTCGGCGCGATCTATTGGGCAAGGCCCGCAAGCGTCTATTACGCCTGCACCCGCGACGACGCGGCCGAGATCGGCTTTGACGACCGGTTCATTTACGAGGAACTCGAACGCCCAAACGACGAGCGCGAAATGGTGTTGGTCAACGTAATGCGTGACGAGGCCATAGAGGTCTTTCGCTCGTGGGACGCGAAGGTCGACAAGGTAGAGTATTAGAAACAGGATAGACAGGATATTCAGGGTGGCTCGTTCACCCTGCCCATCCTGTGTATCCTGTGTAGCAATAGATGATCGGATTCATACTTAACGATCAGGATATCGCAACCGACCTCCCGTCGGGCATGACGGTATTGGATTTCGTCCGGTATCACAAAGGCCTAAAAGGCACAAAGATCGGCTGCCGCGAGGGCGATTGCGGAGCGTGTACGATCCTTGTCGGCGAACTCGTTGAGGATCGCGTCCGGTATCGCTCAATGACCTCATGCCTGATGCCGCTGGCCAACGCCGCGGGCAAGCATATCGTAACAATCGAAGGCATCAGTCCCGCCGACGGCTCGCTCACACCGATCCAGCGAGCGATGGTCGATGAGAGCGGGACTCAATGCGGGTTTTGCACGGTCGGATTCGTAATGTCCCTGACCGGCCACTGTCTGGATCGTGTCAGTAGCCCGACCGTAAGGGAGGGCGCCGAAACATCAGTCGATGCTGCGATTTCCGCAATGGACGGCAATATCTGCCGCTGCACCGGCTACAAGTCAATAGAACGTGCCGCGTGTCGCCTGTCAGAACCGCCTGCGTCAGC
>CAZMQR010000019.1:0-15694 GCA_964568325.1 uncultured Chloracidobacterium sp.
ATCAGCACCGCGATCAGCGTGATACGGTTAAACTTTGACTCGGGAATTGTCGGGGTCGGAGTTGCAGGATCCAATGTATTGCCTTTGCCGCCTCGCGTGACTAAAATGGTATTTTATCGAAACTCAATTAACAAAAACGTAAGGAAAATAGCATGAGCACAGCAGCCGGGCCCGCACTATCGAATGCAGGGCTGACCGTTTTATCAGAAGAGGAAGAATTGTTTCGCTCGTCCGTTCGCGAGTTTGCAGAGGGCGAGGTCCGGCCCAAGGTCGAGGCAATGGAACACGCAGGCAAGCTCGACGCCGACCTGATAAAGCAATGTTTCGAGCTCGGCTTGATGGCCATCGAATCGCCTGAGGAATACGGCGGAGCGGGCTCTACGATCTTTAACGCCATCCTCGCCATCGAGGAGCTTGCCCGCGTAGATGCCAGTGTTTCGGTGTTTGTGGATGTGCACAATACGCTCGTAACGAACGCCTTTATGCGCTGGGCAAATGACGATCAGAAGGAAAAGTACCTGACTCAAATGGCGACCGGCCGCGTCGGCGCCTATGCCCTGAGCGAGGCAGGATCTGGCTCGGATGCATTTGCGCTTAAGACGCGTGCGGTCGACAAGGGTGACCACTTTGAGTTGACGGGCCAGAAGATGTGGATCACTAACGGCAATGAGGCCGAGATCTTCATCGTGTTTGCCACGATCGATCCCGAAGCGGGCTACAAGGGCATCACGGCGTTCATCGTCGAGAAGCAGTTCGAGGGCTTCTCGGTCGGTAAGAAAGAGGACAAGCTCGGTATCCGTGCATCCTCTACGACCGAGCTGATATTGGACAACTGCAAGGTGCCGAAAGAGAACGTCCTCGGCGAGGTCGGCAAAGGCTACAAGGTCTCTATCGAGACGCTCAACGAAGGCCGCATCGGTATCGGAGCGCAAATGCTGGGCATCGCGCAGGGAGCCTACGAAGCTGCTCTCAAATACACGGCCGAACGCGAGCAGTTTGGCCAGGCGATCGGGAATTTCCAAGCCGTCCAGTTCCAACTCGCCGAGATGGCCGTCGAGATCGAGGCCACACGGCTGCTCGTGTATAATGCGGCCCGCCTCAAGGACGCCGGAAGCTCATTCCTGAAGGAAGCCGCTATTGCAAAACTCTACTCGTCCCGCTGTGCCGAAGCCGTGTCGTCTAAAGCCATCGAACTCTATGGCGGCTATGGCTACGTAAAAGATTATCCGGTCGAAAAATTCTGGCGCGACAGCAAGATAGGAGCGATCTACGAGGGCACCTCGAACATGCAGTTACAGACGATCGCGAAGTTGATAATGAGCGGAAAATGACCACCTTTGCCCTGAAGTTGTATGTTAGGATTGGCCTATGGCAACGTATGAGGTAACAACTCTGGAACCAAAAGCTGACAGGATACTCGACGAGATGGAGAACGACCATCTGATCGAAAAATCGCAGCTTTCAAAGAACGGCCAAAAGAAGAAGCCGCTAGAGTTTGGCTGCATGAAAGGGCTTGTCTTATACATCGCCGACGACTTTGACGCCCCGCTCGATGACTTCGAGGACTATATGTGATGCGTATTTTGATCGATACGCACATACTTATCTGGCATCTCGAAGGGAACAACGCTCTAACACAAGAGCGACGAGAGCTGGTAGCAGATTCGGTGGCCGATGTAAGTGTCAGTATTGCTAGTTTCTGGGAAATCGGGATCAAGGTGAGCTTAGGAAAATTGTCACTCGCTTCGTCTCTTGCCGATATCCTCTGTGTGATCCAGAACACCAATATAACAATACTTCCCATTGATCCCAAACACGTTATCGCTGTTTCAACCCTTCCGTTCCATCATAAAGATCCTTTCGACAGATTGATTGTTGCCCAAGCGTTAGAGGACGACCTCACGATCATGACCTCGGACCCTGAGTTCCAATCGTATGGGGTGAAACTACTGTGATCTCGATCCGCCAGGCCACTGCCGAGGACGCTAAGCTCCTCACCGACCTCGCCTACACGACATTCTGGGATGCATTTGCGCACCATCCCAAGAACGCGCCGGACGACCTTGATCACTACATGCGTCAGGCGTTCAACCTCGACCAGATCACGCTGGAACTTGCGGACGCTCGGAACATATTTCTGATCGCCGAGATCGAGAACAAACCGGCCGGCTATGCAAAGATCATCATCGACAATATCGAACCGGGAATTATGGCCACACGCCCGGTCGAACTCAACCGCTTGTATTCGCATCAGGAATATATCGGTAAAGGCGTCGGGCAGAATTTGATGGATGCGTGTTTCGAACGTGCAGTCGAAGATGGCCGCGACGTGATGTGGCTAGGCGTTTGGGAATATAACCCGCGTGCCCAGAGGTTTTATGAAAAGAACGGCTTCACGGTCGTCGGTAAGCACACCTTCCAACTAGGCACTGACCCGCAAACCGACCTATTGATGCAGAAAACACTTTAGCCACAGAGATCATAGAGAACTCTGAGAAAAGTGCCTTGCCCTGCTCTGGTTCTCTGTGTCCTCTGCGGCTTGCTTATTCTTTACGGATGCGGTAGCGTTGCATCTGTGCGATGTATCGAGAACCCACCGAATCCCTACAACAGATTCTCCCCTGAGTATCTCGGCGAGCCACCGCCGACGAAATTGGAGGTTTTTGAGGAAACCGCCACAAAGAAAGTGATCACAAAGGCATTCGCGTCAGATTGGGAAGGCGGCTGGCGTTATACGGTCAACTGCTATCGCGGGTGCATTCACGGCTGCACGTATTGTTTTGCAAGGCAGTATCACGAGTATCTCGGCTATGGAGCCGGAACGGATTTTGAGACCAAGATCGTAGTCAAACCCAACGCGCCGCAGCTTCTGCGAGAGGAATTAAAGAAATGTCGCGACCGGATGCCCCATTTGGATTTCTCGTTCGCGACAGATCCGTATCTGCCGCTCGAGGCGAGTTTTGAATTGACGCGCAAATGTCTCGAGGTCTGTGCCGAGTTTCGTGTCCCGGTCGGTGTAATCACGAAATCACCGCTCGTTACACGCGATATCGATATTCTCAAACGGCTAAAGGTCACTGTGTTTTTCTCGCTGCCGTTCCTGACCAAGGAGAAGTCGAATCCGTTCGAGCCTTACACGCCTGTGCCCGAGGCGAGGTTTCGGGCCATGAAAACTCTCTCTGACGAAGGCATCGCGACCGGCATCGGTGTCGCACCGATTATTCCCGGATATAATGAGCCTGACATTCCGGGCCTGCTCGAAATGGCAAAAGAGTCAGGGGCTGCGCGTGCATTCATGTCGATGCTGCATATCGACACAGATTCGATCGAAGAGTATTTTGTGCAGAGGATGCACGAACGCCTGCCTGATACGCGCGTCGTAAAGATCGTTAACACAATAAAGCGCGAGCGTGGCGGAACGCTCCGGCATCGGTCATACAAGGAACGCTCTACCGGGCGGACCGAGCAGTGGGAAGTAACAAAGAAGCTATTTGATTTTCATATCGCTCGGCTCGGTTTCAATGTCCGCAGCCGATCGGCCGAAATCGAGCCCGGGCCTGGTCCCGCCTCATCTTCTGAGGCAATGCAGCAAAGGCTCTTTTGACGTTTGCGTTCCGCCGTCTTAGCATCAGAATTAAGTTCATGGGCCGTACTGAAGTATTTGAGCAGATGCTCGCTGACGATCCGTCGAATACGATGGTGATGTTCGGACTCGCAAAGGAGTACGAGAAGTCAGGCGAGCACCAAAAGGTGATCGACCTGCTTGAGAGGTATCTCGCAAGCGCGGAAGACGAGGGTAACGCCTACGGTGTTCTGGCCAATGCCTATTTGCGGAGCGGCGAGCGCGACAAGGCCATCGAGACATATCGAAAAGGGATCGACGTTTCTTTGGCCCACGGCCATCCGTCGATGGCAAATGAATACCGAACGAGCCTCGACATCGACCTCGCCGAGTAACATGATCTCAAAGGGCCACATCATCCTGTACGTCCGTGATCAACAGCAAAGCACGCGATTCTACACCGCGACACTAGCTGTCGAGCCAATTCTAAACGTGCCGGGCATGACGGAATTTGATCTCGGCAAGGGTTTGGTCCTGGGGTTGATGCCCGAAGCCGGGGCGACGCGGCTCTTGGGCATCGAGCCGGAGAGGTTCGATGTCGCACGAGCGACGCCGCGGGCTGAGATCTACCTGGTCGTCGATGATGCGGCGGCGTATCACCAGCGGGCCGTAGGGGCTGGAGCCGTCGAGCTTAGCCCGCTCTCGGTGCGTGACTGGGGCCATGAGGCGGCATACAGCCTCGATCCTGACCGCCATGTACTCGCTTTCGCCGGCGTGCTTTCAAGAGATCCGGCATAAAACACTCGATACGGGAGTAGTAACAATGAAACTGTCGATCACACTCGCAGTCATCCTTCTCGTGGCCGCACAGGCCTTTGGGCAGCGTGAGCACGGCGTAAGGCCAACTGAAACCGGTGGGCCGCTGCTGTTTGAGCAAGCGGTCTTTGACGTCCAGAACTATGACGTATCGGTAAGCGCCGATCCCGGTACGAAGTCCATTACCGGCACGACCGTAATGACAGCGAGGACGGTCATCCCGACGAATGTCATCGTGCTCGACCTAGACACGCCTTATGCGATCAGCAAATTGACGGACGGTGTGCGCGACCTGAGATATCAGCGTAAGGACGGCAAGGTATGGATATGGTTTCCGATGACCAAGCAGGTCGGCGACACTATCAAGACATCCATCACGTATTCAGGGACGCCGCGTGTCGCTCCGAATCCGCCCTGGATCGGAGGGTTTATTTGGACAAAAACGCCATCCGGAGCTGACTGGATCTCGGTCGCCCTGCAGAATGACGGGGCCGATCTGCTCTTCCCGTGCAAAGATCATCCTTCGGACAAGCCGGCGACCGCGTCGATGCGAATAACTGTTCCCGACCCGCTGACAGCGTCCGGGCCCGGAAGGCTAGAGAGCGTAAGGAAGAATGCTAACGGCACGTCAACCTACAACTGGCGGATGACAAATCCGATCGCGAATTACTCGCTTGTTTTCAACGCGGCGCCGTACAAGGTGATCCGCGATACAGTAAAGAGTGTGTCGGGCCAGCCGATCCCGCTTGTCTTTTACATCCTGCCCGAGAGCTATGCCAACGGGGCCAAACTTATCGCTGAGACAAAGAAATACAATGCGTTCTTTGAGAAATACCTTGGGCCATATCCGTTCCGCGCGATAAAACTCGGGATTGCCGAAACACCGCATCTTGGGATGGAGCATTCGACGAATATCGCGTACGGCAACAAATACCGATTTGCCGCTGACGGTTTTGACTCGCTGATGTTTCACGAATACGGTCACGAGTGGTGGGCAAATCTTGTGACCGCGACCGATTGGCGTGATTTCTGGATCCACGAGGGCTTTCAGTCCTTTATGGACACGTTCTGGGTCGAGGAAACAAAGGGTAAGGATGCTTATTTCACAGCGATGAAGAACCGTGCGAAGACATTTCGCAACAAACAGCCGGTCGCGCCGCGCGAACCAAAGATAGCGTATCAGGTCTATATGGCCGAGCCGGACTACAAGACGAGCGATGGTGACATCTACGGCAAGGGAGCGTATATTCTCCACACGCTAAGGTACCTGATCGGCGACGAAGCGTTCTTCAAGGCCTTGAGGCATATGGCCTATCCGAGCAAGGTGATGGAGACATACACCGACGGACGGCAGGAGCGGCTCGTCAACACAGACGATTTTCTCGCGATCGCCGAAGCCGATTCCGGAATGGACCTCGACTGGTTCTTCGAGCTTTACCTCCGCCAGCCGAAGCTGCCAAAACTGGTTGTCGATTCAAAGGCTGGCAGGCTCGATCTCCGGTGGGAAACGCCCGGCGACCTTCCGTTCCCGATGCCCGTTGACGTTGTCATAAATGGAAAGGCTCAACGTGTTGCTATGCCAAACGGACGTGGAAGTGTCACGTTTTCAGGCACGGCTCCGGTGATCGACCCAAATGGGTGGGTGCTTAGGGCACAGTAGATCGCAAACTGAACACAACGCTGATTGATTCGCACACGGGGTGGTGTCATAATGAATGAGCATTCATTCATATGCCCAAGACTGCTCCAAAGAAGGGTGCCCCCGGACGGCAGGTCGTAAATGATAAACGCGGGGCCATCCTGCGCGCGGCGATCCACGTCTTTGCCCGGAAGGGCTATTTCAATTCAAAGGTGTCGGACATCGCAGGCGAGGCAGGCGTCGCCGACGGCACCGTCTATCTCTATTTCAAGGGTAAGGACGACATCCTGCATTCGATCTTTGACCGTGCGATGGATGAGTTCATTGCCGAAGGCAAGGCCGAGATCGATGGCCTTGCCGGTGCGGAAGAGAAGCTTGCGAGGATAGCCGGCCTGCACCTCGAGCGCCTCGGTGCCGACCGTGACCTCGCAGTTGTCTTTCAGGTCGAACTGCGCGGCTCGACCAAGTTCATGCAGGAATTCTCGGCCGCAGGTTTTCGTGAATACCTGGACATCATCCGCAGCACCATCGCTGAAGGCCAGCGGCAACGTGTGTTTCGATCGGATGTAAGACCGATCGTCGCAGCCAAGATCTTTTACGGTGCGATCGATGAGATGGTGACCAATTGGGTGCTGTCAGAGAAGAGCTATCCGCTCGCCCCTATGGCCCGAGAGGTCATCAAGGTGCTCTTCGACGGTATGCGAACGAAATGATCGAATTGCAGGAAACAGCCGGCCATCTCGAAGCGGGGCACTCTAGGACCGTCGCCGTCGCGAGTGAACCTGAAACTCTGTCGGCGCTTTTCCTTCGCGCCGCGGCGGAGTTCGACCTACCTGATGCCCTTAACTACAAGGTCGATGATGAGTGGCGGCCGATCTCGTCGAACGATATCGTCCGACGGGCAACGAACATCGCGCTCGGCCTATACTCGCTTGGGCTGAGGAAAGGTGACAAAGCGGCTATCCTTGCCGCCAACTGCCCGGCATGGACGCTAACGGACGCGGGATGCCAATTCGCCGGTGTCATCGACGTGCCGATCTATACTACCCTTTCGCCCGAGTCGGTCAGGTACATCATCGACGATTCCGGGGCGCGGGTCTTCTTTCTGCAGGATGCTGAAACGTACGAACGTGTCCGTCCGGCGATCGCGGAGTGCGCATCCGTCGAGCAGTTCGTTTTCTTCAACGGTGCACTGCCCGACGGCGAGAGCTTCCTGTCGCTCGATGATCTGGAGCAGCTCGGCGACGAACTTGCCGGCGAACGGCCGGAACTGGCCGAGGAACTTCGCTGCGCGATCGAGCCTGATGATATCGCCACCCTGATCTACACAAGCGGGACGACCGGCGAGCCAAAAGGCGTGATGCTGACACACGCGAACCTGATCTCAAATGTGCTCGACGCGAGTGAGAAGTATTCGTTCTCCGGGCACGACATATCGCTGTCGGTGCTGCCGCTGTCGCATGTGTTTGAGCGGACCGGAATGTATGTTTACATCCGCTACGGCATGAGCGTGTAC
The DNA here is from genome assembly GCA_964568325.1 of uncultured Chloracidobacterium sp. Classification (GTDB taxonomy): domain Bacteria; phylum Acidobacteriota; class Blastocatellia; order Pyrinomonadales; family Pyrinomonadaceae; genus OLB17. The sequence continues at coordinate 7,534 of CAZMQR010000019.1, forward strand.
TTTGCCGAATCGATCGACAGAGTGCCCGACAATCTGAAAGAGATCAGGCCGACGATCTTTATCGGTGTGCCTCGCATTTTTGAGAAGGTCTTTGAGCGGGCCCGGCTGAAAGCGTTACAGGCCGGGCGGGTCAATGAGATGATCTTTGACTGGGCCATCGCCATCGCCAAGGAGTACGCGGTCCTCGCGAATGTCGGAGAGCCGGCCCCGATCGCACTTGCCGCGAAACACGGCGTCGCGGACAAACTGGTCTATTCAAAGCTGCGCGACTTTTTTGGTGGACGCCTACGATTTTGCATAACCGGTGGGGCGGCATTGTCGGACGATATATTCCTGATCTTTACCGGTGCCGGAATACCGATCATGCAGGGCTATGGCCTGACCGAGACATCGCCTGTGATCTCATCGAACAACCCGTCGGCAAATCGCGTCGGCACGGTGGGGCGGCCTATACGCAATGTCGAGGTCCGCATTGCCTCGGACGGTGAGATCGAGGTCAAGGGGCCTGGCGTCATGCCGGGCTATTACAATAAGGATGCCGCAACGCGAGAGGCGTTTACGGATGATGGCTGGTTTCGAACGGGCGATATCGGCCGTATCGACGCGGACGGTTTCCTTATCATCACAGATCGCAAGAAGGAGCTATTCAAGACCTCAGGCGGCAAATACATTGCCCCCGCACATATCGAACAGATGCTCCGAGCGTCGCGGTTCGTCAGCCAGGCCGTGTTGGTCGGAAATGAACGGAAATTCCCGGCGGCTCTGATAGTGCCTAACTTTGAGATGCTCGACTCATATCTGCGGCACAAGGAGCTTGGCGAGATGTCGCACGCAGAGATGTGTACCAACCCGAGAATACTTGACCTTTTCAGCCGTCAGATCGATGCCATGACACCGAACCTCGGACAGTTTGAGAAGGTAAAGCGGTTCGCCCTGCTTGAAAACGAATTGACTGTCGAGGGCGGAGAGCTGACCCCGACGCTCAAGATCAAACGCCGCGTCGTGGACGAGCAATACGCCGATGTGATCGATCGCCTCTACAGCGAGGCCGACAGGCCCTAATAAAGCACTCGGTAGCCGCTGCCGGTCGCGACCGCATTTACGCCCGCACGTCCGGCGCCGATCGCGATCTTTAATATCGACATCGCGATGCTGTCGCGTGCGCGATCCACCTCGACGATATCGTAGGGCTGGAGAGGTATGTCCTTTTGCTCGCCCTTCTTTATCAGGTCATAGTTCGCGGTGATCAGATCTCGCTCGGTCGAGCCTGCCTTTAGCCGGTATATCTTGATGTCCTTGGTCTTAGCTTCGCGGCGGACGCCGCTCACCTTCGCGATGGCCTCGGTCAGGGTAAGGCCGCCGTCTTTCAGATAGACGCCCTGCGGAGCCATGACCTCGCCCGTGATATATACCGGCGGAGCCTTGTGCACATAGATCACGTCGCCAGGATAGATTATCGGATTTGCCTCATCCTTTCCGGCCTTAACGCTCGCGAGGTTGAACATCCTTGAGGGAACATCGGTTTGTTCCGCTCCCTCTGTCTTCCAGTTACTCGGATCTTCGGCATCCGTGCAGATCGGCGGCTGTGTCCTGAATACCTGAACCACGCCGCCGGCCTCTTCCTTTAGGCCGCCCGAGAAGGCAAGCAGTTCGACAAGGCGTGCTCGCCGCATCATTTCGACCTGGCCCGGAACATTGACCTCGCCATAGACCACTGCCGGCGGCCGGCTTTTCCGCTGTGTGACGCGAAAGCTCAACTGCGGGCTGCGCAAATACTTGGACAACAGCTCTTCGACCTCAACGCGAAGTTCGCGTTCGGTGCGGCATTTTGCCACTACCGGTTTGTCAAAGAACGGAACCTCGATGCGGCCATCCTCATCGACCGTCGCGACAAAATCGAAGTCCTTCTCACCGAGCACCTTGCCCGTTACCTCATCGCCGGGGCCTATCAGGTAACCCTTTGGCGTCGCCCCGTCCAGCGGGGCCTGCCCGAATGCGATCGAGCAAAGAGCAGCCATTACAAAACCTATACGGAAAATACGAGCCTTCATTAAAACAACCTCACTACTTGAGCGGTAACGTAGCAGTTTAACGCAGCGCATTGCAGCGCTACAAGCAGTTTTCAGAAACACCAACATTTGATGCAGCATCGTAACCTGCCGTTTTCCCACAAGAATCGCTGCGCGCGTGATAACATCGGTTATTCAAAGAAGTTATGAACGGACAGGGAATTGCCAAGAACCGCGTGTCGCAAAAGGCTGCGAGCTTTACCGAATCTGTCATCCGCGAGATGACCCGCGAGGCCGTCAAGCACGGAGCGGTCAATCTGGGCCAAGGTTTTCCCGATTTTGCCGCACCGAATGATATCAAGCAAAAGGCAATGGAGGCCATCGCAGCCGATCACAATCAGTATGCGATCACATGGGGCGTCAAAGAGTTTCGTGACGCCATCGCGGCCAAGGCCAAGTGGTTCCTCGGCCTCGAGATCGATCCTGAGGCCGAGATCACGGTCACATGCGGCTCGACAGAAGGCATGATCGCAGGCATGATGGCCACCGTTGACCCCGGCGAGGAGGTCGTGGTCTTTGAGCCGTTTTACGAGAATTACGCTCCTGACGCGATCCTGTCCGACGCTACGCCGAGGCATGTGCCGCTGAGATACACCGAAGGCAGTTGGCAATTCGACCGCGACGAGCTGCGCGCGGCGTTTAGCGAGCGCACCAAGGCGATCATCATCTGTAACCCGAATAATCCGACCGGAAAGGTCTTTTCGAAGGACGAATTGGAGTTCATCGCCGATCTCTGCAAGGAATTTGACGCGATCTGCTTTACCGACGAGATATACGAGCACATTCTCTATCCACGCGACGATGCCGATATCAGGCACATTACGATGGCCAATATCGACGGCATGCGCGAGCGGACCGTGATCGTCAATTCGATGTCCAAGACCTATTCGGTCACAGGCTGGCGTGTCGGATATTGCATTGCTCCGCCCGACATTACCGGTGCGATCCGGAAAGTACACGATTTTCTTACCGTCGGGGCCGCAAACTGCCTCCAGCACGCCGGTGCTTACGCTCTCGGCCTGCCGGCGAGCTATTACGCCGAGTTGCAGCACGAATACCAACGAAAGCGCGACTTTATCGTGCCTGCGCTGCAGAAAGCCGGCTTCAAGTGCGACTATCCGGACGGTGCGTACTATGTGATGAGCGATATCTCGGCGTTTGGCTTTGCCGATGACATCGAGTTCACCAGGCACCTGATCCGCGAGATCGGCGTCGCGGTCGTGCCGGGCTCTTCGTTCTATCACGATCCAAAGATGGGCTCGCAGCAGGTCAGGTTCTGTTTCTGCAAAAAGGACGAGACGCTCGAGGCCGCGGCCGAGCGGCTGCAAGCCCTCTCTCGCCTCTGAGACTTTTCTTGTCATATTCGCGTAGGCTGCGGTGTCTTTATGGCATGGCCAATCGCGCTCGATGGGAAACCCGCGGGCCCTTTGCTGCAACAAACATCTTTTATAGCTACGGAGGTTTTATGTTTAAACAGATACTTGCTTTCGGCGTGATCGTCACGTCGTCGTTTATCCTTGCTACAGGACAGACCCCTGAGAAAAAGAAGGAAGGAAAGGTGATAGAGCGAACATTCGCGTTCACAATGGACGGGAACGGAGGCTACCTAGGCGTGCAGACCGAAGAAATCGATAAGGACAATTTCGCCAAGTTCGGCCTCACAGCGGTCCGCGGTGTTGGCGTCGAAAAAGTCCTGGAAAACTCGCCGGCCGCCGCCGCCGGCATCCTGGCAAATGATGTGATCGTTAGCGTTAACGGTGATGAGGTGACAAGCACACGTAAGCTCACGCGTCTGATCTCAGAGATCGCCCCGGACCATCAGGTAACGGTCACGCTGCTTCGCGGCGGACGCGAACAGCAGATAACTGCGACGCTAGGCAAACGGCCAACACCGAAGTTTGGTGACGGCAATTTCACCTTTTCGATACCTGAATGGAAGGGCAAGATCGAGATGCCTGAGCTAAAGGGCCTCGAGGAAAAGCTCAAGAACCTGCCAAAGGACGGGCCGCATGTGTTCGGTGTTCCCGGCGGTGAAGGCAAAGCCTATGTTTGGCGGGCCGGTGAAGGACGCATGATCGGCATCGGCATCACGCCGTTGACGAAACAGCTTGCCGAGCACTTCAAGGTAGATGGTGGCGTGATGATCAACAGCGTGCGTGAGAATGCACCCGCAGCGAAAGCCGGGCTCAAGGCAGGCGATATCATCGTCGAACTCGACGGAAAGACCGTCAAGAGTGAACTTGATCTGATCCGCGGCATCAACGAGAAAAAGGAAGGTGACGTTCAGTTGACGGTCGTGCGCGATGGCCGCCGACAGTCGGTCAGCGTTACGCCGGAGAAGTCAAAAGACTCTGGCTTCTTTTTCGAAAATGATGACGAAAACGGCATGATCCCGGCCCGGCCGTCCATGCCAATGGTTCCGCGAGTCCCGGTCGCACCGATGGCACCGGTGACGATGCTCGGGTTTGGCCGCGTGATCTAGTTCGAATTGAGGAATTAGCCGCGGATTACGCGGATAAGAACTTATCAGAAGTAATCTTTTCTGATCCGTCTTTATCCGTGTGATCCGCGGCAAGTTTTCTTAGAATAGGCGAAACTCAGGATGGCTTCCGCGTCGCCAGATAAAGCCGTCGAGGACGTAGTGCGTTAGCTGCGGGACGGCCAGCAGCGGAACGACGAACATTTTTACGGTCCGCGTCCAGTCCCAATCCCCGCCAAACAGCCATTGCCGCTCGTGCCAGACGCCACGGTGCCAGAACAGTTCCTCTACATACGCCAAGGCCCACAGGCTGGCGAGAAAGACCATCCAGTTTGACGAAAATGCCCGATAGACACCACCCGACGTCTCGCGGCGGAACTTGGCATACATATAGATCAATGCAAAATACGGCATGCCGTGGATGATGACGTTCGTCACTGTAAAGGCGTAGTCCGAGTTGAAGGCCACGATGCCGACATACCAGCAAACGGCCGTCGTCACGACGACTATGTCCTTACCGATATTCAGGAAGCCCTCGGCAAAGTATAGATAGACGGACTTGATCGCATAGGCCGCTAACGCCGCAATGTAGATCTGGAACAGGCCCGTCTCGACGATCGACGGGAGCGGGGCGAAATCATTCTGGACGAACCATTCGAAATTTCTCGGCACGCTCGTCATCCAGAACGCCAGCGGATAAACACTCGCCAGGTACACTGCTGCCGCGTCGATCCACCAGGTCAGCCGCGATGTTTCGCCCAATCGCCGGCGATAAAGGTTAACCCAGCCGTACTGCTGCCTTACAAAATGAAAAACGGCGAGGAGGGCCAATGCCCGCCAAAAAACAAGGTCGCCCTCGCTGTACAACGCCACCCCGACCGCGTAACCCGCGACCGGCACCAGCACATACAGGCAGAAGCGCCGTTTGAACTCCTCGGTATCAAAGTAAACCCGAAAACTCGTCGACCAGACGTGCGCGACATCGATCATCAACACAGCCGTCACCCAAGTCCACTCAGGCGAATCCCCGACGAGCAATCCGGCCTGTGAGCCAATAGCGAGCAACAGCAGAGACACGACCGCACTGCCGAGAAAAACCGTAAGGTCGATCCTCTGCGAGAATAGCCAGTAATTTGTTTTCGAAAGCGAGGCGTCCACGGCCGTTAAGTCAAAACAGGATACACAGGATTCTCCATCATCTTGTTGATCCTGTCTATCCTGTTTGCGTCTTTGTCATCACCTCACCGGCAGCACGCAATCCATGATAAAACGCTTCCTCGAACAGCGCGATACCGCTGAGGTCAGTGTGGGCGAAGTGGATGTTGCGGTATGGCTTGACGGCTTTCTCGCGGATGCCGCTCCAGATAAAGTTTGGCCGGGGCGAGACCATCGCGTGGCCCCATCGCATTATGTCGATGCGGGTCGTCAGCTCGTAAATGTCGGGATGCGCACGGGCGATGTCGGTCAGGCAAACATCCGCAAGCTGCCGCCAATCGTAATTGAACAACGTCGTGCGGCCATTCGGCTCGTGGCACATTGGATAGTAATAGGTCAGCACCGTCGGGCCGTAATCGATGCCCTTCTGATGCGTCGCGGTGACGTAGCCGAGGCTTGGGCTCTCGTAAATGACGTTGTCCCAGGCGAGCGGGAAATCCTTTGCAAACCGCTGTTTCGGCCGGTCTTTCAAGAAAAGGTTTGCGACAAACCAGGCATTGTGCTGAAACTCCTCAGCCGCGAACGGCGGATCGTCGCGAAAACCACGGATAAGATACGGTGCCGTAAACATGGGCGATGCAAAAATGACCTTTTCGCAGTGAATGCCCCTCAAAACGCCGTCGTTCAAACAGATGACATCGACACCTTTGTCTGTCGACACGATCGACACTGCCATCATCGAACGGCGGATGTTTTCGCCCACCTTATCGACAAAATGCGATACAAAACGCCCATTCCCCTCGGGAAACGTAATAAATGGCTGCGATTCGTCGCCGCCTTTTCTTACGCGCGAGCAAAAATAGAACAAGCCCGCCCAGGCTGACGTTTGCTCCAGCTTTAACCCGTAATCGTCGCGACACGCATAGTCGCAATACCACAGCAATCGAGCCGAATTATGCCCTTTCTGCCGGAGCCAGTCGGCGAATGAGATCTTATCAAGCGCCGTCAACTCAGCATCGTCTGAACACTTCGCGGACGGCACAACGAACGCCCGGCGGCCCTTTGTGTCACGCCAATTTACCCAATGATCGATCTGCCTCTGAAACTCTGCGAACTGCCGTTTGTCCTCGGCGCTCTCACCGACATGCAGATACAGCCCGTCATACCAACGGCCCTTGTAAAACAGGCGTTCCTCAGGTTCGCGGCAGAGGTATTGCTCCTTTACGACCACGCGGCCATCACTCGCTCGCCCTTCGACGAGCGACATCTCCTCGAGCAGCGAGATCAATTCAGTGTTCTCGTCGAACGGCACCGGAAGATAATGAGCCGCCCAGGGATAATTGACCGGTTCACCCTTTCCGCTCATCGACGTGCCGCCGGCTTCCTTTTCAAGCTCAAGCAGAGCAAAGTCGTTGAAGTTCTCTTTCTTAAACTTCCAAGCCGCCGTCAACCCCGCGACGCCGCCACCGACAATAACGACTTTTTTTGTTTCCCAATTGTCAGATGAAACGTCGTAGTTAGTTGGACTTCTTAGGATATGACCAAGGTCGGCAGACTGGCCAACGATCTCGCCGCCGGGAAATCGTTGCGGTTGGGTATTCTGGCACGCTGCGAGTGCTACGGGTGCTCCGAGAAAGGTCGATAGTAGTTCTCTTCGCGACAGGTACATTCGGAATAAGTGACAAGTGATAGGGGATAAGTTATTGCGGACGGCCAAGTGTCTTGAGGGCCGAGATGAGCACCTTTTGCAGCTCTTCACAATCTGCGAAGAACGAGTTGAATTGCTTGTCCTGTATGAAGCGACCGCCGTGGATCAGCCGAAGCAGGCAGTCGGTCTTAAATGCTTCTTTGGCTTTCTCCTTCAATGGGTCTGACATATCACTTTTCACCTCTCACTTATCACATATTCCGGAGATCGTGGATCATTGTTCAAATCGCCTCCATTCGGTTTCGTAGTATCTCACCAGTGCCTGATTATCAAGACGGTTGATCTCCAGTTCTTCGCTCGGGCGAGAGACATCAGCGGGAAACTCGAAGAGAGATGCAAAGGTCTCGGCATTCAAGAATCTCAGTTCGACGCCCACGGGCGGTGTTGGCGGGGTATCAAATGGATCGAGCTTTGCCAGCGCAAAGCCCCATATGCCAAAGCTGGGCACGGTCGTTTGATACGGTTTAACGGTGTAGCCGCCGGCCTCGAGGGTTTTTATCACACACCAAAACGAGTTCCGAGCTATGAGCGGAGACGTCGTTTGAACTACGACGGCCGAATCAGGACGCACCTTGGCCTTTAGCATATTGTAAAAGCGAGTCGTATATAGCTTGCCAAGGGCAAAGTTATTCGGATCAGGAAAGTCGATGATGACAATATCAAACGGTTCGGTCGATACAGTGTCGAGCCAAACGAATGCGTCTGCATTTGTAACGTGAACGCGCGGATCGTGGAGCGAGTTTCTGTTCA
>CAZMQR010000020.1:0-8788 GCA_964568325.1 uncultured Chloracidobacterium sp.
TGATGAACCGCCAGCGCGAGACCATCTACGGCCTCAGGCGACAGTTGATGTTCGAGCCCGAGCATCGCGAATACCTGCTCGGCGAAAGCGGCGTTGCAAAAGACCTGCTCCACGACCTGACAGCAAGCTTTCTCAGGCTCGATACGGGCATTGACAACTGGGAGATCGATACATACGCGGCCGAGATCGAGAGTATTTATTCGGTCGATCCGGCAAAGGATGCGGGCGTCGATTTTAACACCGACAATCCTGAAACTGTCGAAGATAAGATCTGGCAAAAGGCGATCAGGAGCTACGAAGACAAAGAGAAACTCGCCGGGACAGAATCGCTTCGTGCATACGAGCGATACATCATGCTTAACATCATCGATAGCCAGTGGAAGGACCACCTGCTCTCGATCGACCACGTAAAACAGGGCATCGGGCTTGTCGGCTACGGTCAAAAAGACCCGCTAGTCGAGTACAAGAAACAGTCTTTCGATATGTTCCAGGACATGCTCGATAGGATCGACACGAACACGACGAAAGCGCTCTTTAACCTCGAGGTCGTCTCACAGGACGATCGCGCGGAACGCGAACGGCTCGAGCGACTGGAGATGCAGCGCGCCCGCCGCCAGGCCGCCGGCATGGCCTTCACCGGCGCAATGGCCACCGCCGACGCCGCCGGCGCCGAGGCTGCTCGCCACACGCCCTTCGTCCGCGACACGCCAAAAATGAAGCCGAACGAGCCGTGCTATTGCGGCTCAGGCAAGAAATTCAAGAAATGCCACGGCGCCGGAGGTTAGACTCCGACCATCTCCCACCGTGCGGCCTCAAGCCATATCGTCGCAACATTTTCTTGCCAATCGTTAAGAGTCGCGGGGTCGAAATCCGCCCCGTTCGGCCACACGAGAAAGGCGGCCCTGCGGTCGCCTTGCCCTAACATTGGTCCAGCCAACAGAAAGCTACTTCATCGGTGTGCCCTGTGACGACCATGCAACCCAGCGGCCTTCGCGTTTGACCCAGATGTCGGTGTAGCGCATCCTGGTGTCAAAGGCCTTTCCCTTGTCGTCCTTGCCTTTGAGGTGAAAGATGCCGGTTATCCGAGCGGTCCTGCCCTCGATGTTGATATTCATGTCGGTCGTCTCAACGAGATCGTAGGTACTCTTGTCGCCGCCAATACTTGCGAGCTCGGCCGCCTTGTCGGTAATGGCGCCGGTTTCGCTGCTGATATTGCTGAAATCCTCGGCAAAATTCTTCTTGAACCAGTCTGTGTCCTTCTTCCAAAATGCGGTGTTCCAGTCCTGTTCGAGGTACCAGAGTATTGCATATTCGTCGAGGTCGTTACCGGCGTTGCTTACGACCTGCCATTTGCCGCCGCGTTTCTCGAACACGTGCACGCTGCGTGAATAGTAGGTCTCGGGCTTGCCGCCCTCGCCCATCGGTGTCCATACGGTGTTGCGGTGCGTGACCGTAGCGCTGTTTGGCGTGCAACTGATGATGTAGTTGTCGTATGTCGTCTTGTCGGCGCCCGCGGGATTGGCCTTGTTTCGCTCGAACGCCCGCATCGCATTATCAATAGCGGTGGTCTTGCCGGCCATTCCGGGGAGCCCGACGTAATCGTCAGCGTAGATGGCCGTTAGGGCAGCCTTGTCGCCCTTAAGCCCGGCTTCGCTCCAGGCGTGGTCAAAGGCCTCGAGCGCCTTCTTGTCAGCGTCGCTGCATTGAGCAAACGCCGCTAAAGCGCTCACAAGTATCAGGACCGAGATCGAAATTATCTTCTTCATTGTTCCCCCTAGCGATGCGAGACGAGAAACACAACCCCCAAGCGGCATCGTCGCCCGCGGGCTCCCCAAAATAAGGTTACGGGATGTTCAGACTACCTTATACGCCCTTGCCGGGTCGGCGTCAAGTGGCCTACTTGGGCGGCGCCATCTTTAGCTGGCTTCCCTGCGCGCTGATCTGCCGGTTGCCGGCAATGCGTTCGGCCTGAGAAAGTGCGCGAAGGAAATTCTCGCCAAGGACCTTGCGTATCTCAGCCTCGCTGTAGCCGCGGCGGAGCATCTCGTAGGTGACAAGCGGTGTATCTTCCGCGCCGTTCATGCCCGCGGGCAGCGACGGAATGCCGTCATAATCGCTGCCGAGGCCGATGTTATCGACCGAGCCAAGCAGACCCTTCATGTGATCCATGTGGTCCACGATCCGCGTGTAGGAAGGCGTATAGATCGGATTCGCAGCCAACAGGCGTCGCTCTGCCTCGTTAAAGCCCACAGCGTCGTCCTTATACTGTCGCCTGAGCTCTTCGATCTGAGGACGCAATCGCGAGGCGCGTTCCGTCGATTCCTTTGCGGAACGGGCGTCGAGAAACATGGGCAGAAAGTTTATCATCACGACGCCGCCATTCTTGGCGATCCGCTTAAGCACATCGTCAGGGACGTTGCGAGTATGATCGTGAACGCCGCGGGCGGACGAATGCGATGCGATGATCGGGGCCGTAGAGACGTCGAGGACGTCGTTCATGGTATCGACCGAAACGTGCGAAATATCGACCAGCATACCGAGCCGATTCATCTCCTTTACGACCTCGCGGCCAAATTCATTGAGCCCACCATGTTTCGGCTCAGTAACATGCGAATCTGCCCAATCGTGGGTGACATTGTGGGTCAACGTCATGTAGCGAACGCCCAAGCGGTAGAAATTGCGGAGCGCATTAAGGGAGTTCTCGATGGCATAGCCGCCCTCGATACCCATAAGGGCACATATCTTTCTGGTCTTCTTTGCACGACGGATCTCGGCCGCTGTCGTACACATCGACAGATCGTTCGGATGTCGCTCCGCCTCACGATATGTCGCGTCGATCAATTCCATCGCGCGGCGCATCGAATCGTGGGTCTTCATTCGGTTACCGCCGACGTAGATCGAGAAGAACTCGCCCGTGATACCGCCGGCCCTCAGGCGGGCGATATCAGTGTGGAACGGATCGCCGTCCTTGTGGTATTTGCCGATGGTATCCGTCGACAGGTCAAAGTCCTCATCGACCATTGGTGACGTAATGTCGTTGTGGCCATCAACGACGATCGCCTTGCGATGGATCTTCAGGGCCTTCGCCCAAACGGCCGGATCGCCTCCGACAGGCATCGCCTGGCCGAAGACCGCCGCACCGCAGACAAGAAGCAGAAGGAACAGAAGTGGTGTTTTCATACGTCAATTATAAGGTATTGGACACTAAAAAAAAGGTAGCCGCGAAGCCTCCGGAAATGCTAATATGATCAGTGGCAACATCTGGCCGCCCTCCGGCCGACGCGTTCGAAGTTGCCGTCTCCCGCAACTTGCAGATTCGTTAAGTATCCTGATCACAGTAGTTTGCACGATCGCACAGGTTTACGCCGCGCCTAAGCTTCGTCTTGTTTCGTCGATACTTCTAGCTGAATAATGGCCCGAAAAACGTCCAAAAGTAAACGCGAAGCTCCGACCGTGACACCCTCGGAGGCGACTTTTCAGGCGTTCATCGAGAACCTTCCGGTCATGTTCTATGCGGTTACGCCCTCCGCGCCGCACCGGCCGATCTATATCAGCCCGACCTTTGAGAGCTTCGGATATCCGCTCGATCAATGGATGAGCGATTCGGACATATGGGACAGGGTGATCCATCCCAAAGATCGTGAGCGCGTCCTCGTCGCGACCCGCAATGCGATGGAACGCGGCGAGAGCATTGATTTCGAGTACCGTGTCGTGTGCGCCGACGGCCGCATAGTTTGGGTGCGTGACCGTAGCTGCTTCATCCATGACCGTGAAGGAAATCCCTTATGTTGGCAGGGCATCATCCTTGACATAACCGAACGGCGGACCGCCGAGAGCGAGTTGCAGAAGCGCGAGAAGCTCTATCGCACGCTCGCACAGACCATACCACGCACAGCCGTGCTCCTCTTCGATCACGACTTCCGCTACACGCTTGCCGACGGCGAACAACTCAAGAAACATCAGTGGTCGAAAGCGATGTTTGAGGACAAGACGCTCTTTGAGGTCTTTCCGCCCGATCTCTCCGACGAATGGTCGGGTTACTATGAACGGGCATTGGCCGGCGAGCGCGTCACCGTGGATATCGATAACGATGAAGGCGCCTTTCGGGTAAATGTCCTGCCGGTGCATGACGAGAACGACCAGATATTCGCCGGAATGGTCATGTGGCAGGATGTGACCGAGGAGAAACGAGCCGATGACATCCTTCGCGAAAGCGAGGAAAGATATCGTCAGTTGTTCGAGAATGCCAACGATATCATCTACGCCCACGATCTGAGCGGTAATTACATTTCAATGAACCAGGCCGCCGAACGCGTGCTTGGCTACAGCCGCGAGGAGACGCTCGCGATGAACATGGCCGCGATCGTCGCGCCCGAGCAGCTCGAAATGGTCCGCGAGAAACTATCGCAAAAGCTCGATGGCGATGTCGGACAAACCGTCTATGAGGTTGACTGCCTGCGCAAGGATGGTTCGTGGGCCACCTTAGAGGTCAACAGTAGCCTTATTATGGCGAACGGCGAGCCTATTGCCGTCCAGGGGATCGCGAGAGATATTACCGAGCGAAAAGAGGCTCGTGAAGCGCTGACCAAGAGCGAGGAGCGCTATCGCGACCTGTTTGAGAATGCCAACGACCTTATCTACACGCATGACCTTGCAGGTAACTTCACTTCGCTAAACCGCGCGGGCGAACTCATCACCGGCTACACGCGCGAAGAGGCTCTCAAGATGAACATCGGCGAGGTGGTTGCCCCTGAGTTCCTTGAAGGTGCCCGCACGATGACCGCTAGAAAACTTGATGGTGACAGGCCAACTACATATGAGTTAGAGGTCATTTCCAAGGACGGGCGACGCGTCACACTTGAACTGAGCACACGCCTGATCGTATCGCCTGACGGCCTTCCGCTCGGCGTCCAGGGCTTGGGCCGCGACATTACGCAGCGGCGGGAAACAGAGGCCTCGCTCCGCAAGGCGTTATCACTGTTCTCCTCCACTTTTGAATCGACTGCTGACGGGATCGTAGTAATGGGGCTCGATCAGCAGATAGTGACCTGCAATCGTAAGTTCATCGAAATGTGGGGTGTTGACGAGGAGATCATAGATTCACAGGACGGCTCTCGGCTTATTGCCTATGTCGCAAGCCAACTGAAGGATCCCGACGAACTGCTCAAGAACCTGGTCAAGGTCTACGACGATCCGATGGCAACGGCTTCGCAGCTTCTCGAACTCAAGGACGGCCGCATCTTCGAGCGATATTCGCAGCCGCAGATGCTTGAAGACAAGCCGGTCGGCCGCGTAGCTTGTTTTCGCGACATAACGGAACGAACGCGGGCCGAGGAACGACTGCGGTACTACGCGCTGCATGACGCGCTGACGGACCTGCCAAATAGGGTGCAGTTCATGAACCATCTGACACAGGCAGTTGACCGGGCGACGGGCAACGACTACGCCCGCTTCGCGGTGCTGTTTCTCGACCTCGACCGATTTAAGGTCATCAACGACAGCCTCGGCCACGCCGTGGGCGACAAGTTGCTTGTCGCGATCGCCGAGAAACTCACTTCCTGCGTGCGTCCCGGCGACGTCGTTGCCCGGCTCGGCGGCGACGAGTTCACGATTCTGCTCAACCGCAGCGGCGAATTGGCCGAGGTCGTGAGTGTCGCCGAACGCTTGCAGACAAAGATCTCCGAACCGGTCCAGATCGATAACTACGAGGTCTTTACGACCGCCAGCATCGGCATAGTAGTCTCATCCAGCGTGGAGCGGAACGCGGAAGATTTCCTGCGAGACGCCGACGCCGCCATGTATCGAGCCAAGGAGGCGGGCAAGGCTAGGCATGAGGTGTTTGACCGCGATATGCACGTTCGCAACATGAACCTGCTCCAGATCGAGACCGACCTGAGGCACGCGGTCGAGCGGCAGGAATTTGAGGTTCTCTACCAGCCGATCGTCGACCTCAGGACCGGTGCAGGCCATGAATTCGAAGCGCTCATCCGCTGGCGGCATCCTAAGCACGGATTGGTAACGCCGGATGAATTTGTCCACGTCGCTGAAGAAACGGGACTCATCATACCCATCGGCAAATGGATCCTTGAGGAAGCCTGCCGCCAGACCGCCGAATGGCAGAAGCGGTTCGGAATGGACCTCGGCATCAGTGTAAACCTCTCGGCCAAGCAGCTCATGCACCCGACATTGACGGCACAGGTACGTGACGTTCTCTTCGAGAGCGGTCTTGCCCCGAACCAGCTAAAGCTTGAGGTAACGGAGAGCACCGTGATGGAGCACAGCGAAAGATCGATGAAGGTTCTCTCCGAGCTCGACGAACTCGGCATCACGCTCTCGACCGACGATTTCGGTACGGGCTTCTCAAGCCTCAGCTACCTGCAGAAGTTCCCCTTCGAACGGCTCAAGATCGACCGTTCATTCGTCCGCGTTATGGGCGACGACGAAAAGAGCGGCGCCATCGTGAAGACGATCCTAATGCTCGGCGAGAACCTTGGCATCGAAGTGGTGGCCGAAGGCGTCGAGACCATTGATCAGTTAGAACGGCTGCGTCAACTCGGATGCGGAACCGGTCAAGGCTACTTGTTCTCACGGCCGATAGACTGCGAAGCGACTGCCGCCTTCCTCGAAGCCGGTGCCAATGTCTTCGGCGATGACATCGCCCTAACCCTTAGCTCGATCGGCCCTGTGGTCGAGGTCGGTGAGGTTCACTGATCCGACGCTTTACGCAATCCGTCGATGATCTTTCCGGCTAATGTCGGGATAATGCTTCGGTCGGCAGCGTGGTTTTCGGTGAAGATAACGATCACCGCCTTTAGTCCGTCGGGAGCTTCGATGTATGCGGCATCGTGGCGCGATTTGCTTGTCCATCCGGCCTTGGACCAGAGGCGGGCATCTGTCATTTTGCGATCGATGAGCGCGAGGCCGGTGAAGCCGCTCGCCTGACTGTCGGGGTCCGAGACGCTCGCGAACGGATCGCGTGTGAGCAGCGCCATCATTCGCGCGGTTCGGTCGGGCGCGGCGATGTTGCCGGTGACGATCTCGGCCAGCATGCGGGCGGTGGCGTTTGTGGTGAGCATGTTGCGGTTCTGACCCTTGTATGCCCGCGACTGCTGTTCGATGCCGTAAGCATCCTCACAAAACGTCTTCTGGTTGGCATTGATATTCGTATAGCCCAAAGCCGCGAGCCAGCGGTTGACACGGTTACGTTTGTGCTGCCATTTCTCGAATTGTTTTTGCGGCATTTCGGCACCGCTCGCCGTTTCGGTCAGGACGTCAAGGATATACTGCGTCGCCTCGTTGCTCGAATCGACGATCATATCCTTTAGCCCGCGTCCGAGTTCGGTGGTCATCACGACTTTCTTGTCTTCAAGCTGCCGTTCAAGGGCCGCCATATAGAACATCTTGACGACGCTCGCCGGATAGATCTGCTCTCCGCCCCGATAATCGGCCCAACGTAGCTTTGCAGGGTCCGACAGATCGATGACGGTCACCGCCAAGTCAGAGCTCTTGACGGGCGTCTGCCTGTCGCCGTTGACAACGCCCCCAACTGCGTTATCGATTACCGTCTTGAGTTCTGCGGATGTGGCAAATGTCGGCGGGCGGTAATCGCGCGGCCTCACGATCTCACGCCCCTGGGCGGCTACCGCTGTAACTACCAAAGTGACCGAGCAAGTGGCTATCAGGATTCTGAAGAATGACATCATGATCGTCTTTATCTGTGTTATGGTTTATCGAACGCTCTCCGAGAAGTATATCTAAAGATGAGGGATGACAGACCTGTAAGCGGCCTCGGCAGGAACACTCGGACCGATGATCTTCGCAGGATTTTGGCTCTACCAACGTTCATATCGTAAGGAGGGATCGTGATGAATAGGATCTCAATTTTACTGATACTCGTACTCGGCATTGCTGGCGCTGCAGCCGCGCAGCGGATAGAGGACGGCAGCCGGCGGACGATCGGCTATATCGATTCGAGTGGACGTGTCGAGAACGGCAGCCGCTCAACGGTCGGCTATATCAACTCGAACGGCCGCGTCGAGGACGGCTCGCGCTCGACCATCGGCTATATTAGCGACAACGGACGTGTAGAGAACGGCTCACGCTCAACCATCGGCTATATCAACGACAATGGCCGCGTTGAGAACGGCAGCCGATCGACCATCGGCTATGTCAATTCTAATGGCCGTATCGAGGATGGCAGCCGCTCGACCATAGGCTACGCCGAGGGCGTAAAGATGGAAAACGCAGCTTTGTTCTTTTTCTTTTTCTTTAAGCCGGAAAAGTAGGTGTGTTACGACGCGCTGAATAGCGCGTCATCGACCTTTTGGCCAAACGTGATCGTACCGATCTCGGTCTCCTCGACCTGCTTGTCATTGGCCCATAGAACTGTACGAAACGGGACAAGTGTCCCCTGCGCGGCGTTGTAATCGTAAAATCGACGCCTGTATTTCACGCCGCCGTCCTCGTACGTCAGCATCATTACACGCAAGGTCTTGACCGAAACAAAGAATCGCGTCTTTCTGCCCTCGGGATCGGTAACGTCAAGGAGGTGATACTCGACGCCGAGCACCTTTTCACGGCCGGCAAGAGCGATCTGCGATCCGTTCTCTTTGTAGCGAAGCAGTGCCTCCAGTCCGTGATAGATCTGGTTGCGAAAGGTCCGCAGGGCTTCCTCGGCCGGCGTAAAGACCGAGTTGTTGTAGATGCCAAAAGTATTCTCGGCCGTCTGAACAAGTGAGAAACGCGCTGAAGGGTATTCTTGTTCGAGCCGGATCCGCTCCTTGCCGAG
>CAZMQR010000020.1:8888-15639 GCA_964568325.1 uncultured Chloracidobacterium sp.
GGGAGCCTGAAAAATGAAGATATTCCGGGACTAGTTCGTCGGTTTGGTCTCATTACGCGTAAAGGCGGATTGTAGCATATCCGCCGGTGCCGGGCATTATGGGGCAGACCGTCAGATCACGAAAAATTGATGATATCTGTCGATGAAAAGATGCACTGATCCGACGAATAGTGAATAGTTAACAGTGGTACCCAATGATACATGTAGCACTTTTTGAGCCTGAGATACCTCCAAATACCGGCAATATCGCGCGGTTGTGTGCCGCGACCAATTCGCCGCTTCACATTGTCGGGGTAACCGGCTTCAGGATGGACGACCGCACGCTGCGCCGCTCGGGACTGGACTATTGGGACGAAGTAAAGCTGCACCGTCATCTTGACCTCGATGCCCTTTACAACTGCCTGCAAGGTTCGCGCTTTCTTTATCTCACGACAAGATCCAAGCGAAGTTATGCGGGGTGCACGTTCCGCGACAGCGATTGTCTTATCTTCGGGCCTGAAACCCGCGGCCTGCCGGATCACGTTCTAAGTCGCAACGCGGACTCCTGCCTGACTATCCCGATGGCAAATCCTGCCGTCCGAAGCCTCAACCTGGCGACCAGCGTCGGAATCGTCCTGTATGAGGCGCTGCGGCAGATTGACATATCTTTGCATTCCGCTAAATAGTCGGACACCGTGACCCACGCCAAATGCGTCTAAATCAGTGACGAATGTTGATAACTCACCCCAAGGAGGAACATTCACACTATGAGAGCATTTAGAGGAACAATTGGTATTTCGACAATAATGGTGGCCCTGTCGCTGGCCGCGTTCAGCGGCATAGCCGCTCAGGACAACGGTAGTCGTTCGATCGAACAGAAGGTGCGTAAGACGATACTTTCGCTACCGAATTACGGCGTCTTTGACATCATCAAATACGATGTTGACGGCGGACGTGTCACGCTTACCGGGAAGGTCTATTCACTCGGCACCCACGGCTTGGCTGTGCGCTCCGTCCGCAAGATCTCGGGCGTAAGCGAGGTCATTGACAACATCGAGAACCTGCCGCCATCGCCCTATGACGACCGGATCCGGCGGCAGGCATTGAGGACATTCGAGGCTCGCGGGCTGGGCCACTACTTCTGGGAGATAAATCCGGACGTACGGATCATTGTCGACGGCGGCCGCATCACGCTCGAGGGATATGTCTATAACAAGGGCGATCGCGATGCGCTCGGCATCTACGCAAACGGGCTTTCGGACGTTTTTGAGGTGACGAACAACTTACTTGTCGGCAAGCCGGTGGTTTAGCCGGCCATGATACGCGCGACAAAGGGTCGGGCCGTAGGGTCCGGCCCTTTTGCTATTCCGTGGATGATGCGGCATTATAACCGTTTGCCTTCGGGCCGGAACTTTCGACCTTATGCTGACTGCTGACAAGATACGAAACATCGCGATCATCGCGCACGTCGACCACGGCAAGACGACGCTTGTCGATGCCATGCTCCAACAGTCGGGGACATTCCGCGAGAATGAGGCCGTTCAGGAGCGCGTGATGGATTCGATGGACCTTGAGCGCGAGCGTGGCATCACGATCATGGCGAAGAACACATCGGTTCGTTATGGCGACTACAAGATCAATATCGTCGACACGCCGGGCCACGCTGATTTTGGCGGAGAAGTCGAACGCGTGCTCAAGATGGTCGATGGTATCGTCCTTCTCGTTGACGCGGCCGAAGGCTGCCTGCCGCAGACGCGTTTTGTGCTGCGCAAGGCTCTTGAACTAAAGCTGCCCGCCATCGCACTTGTCAATAAGATCGACCGCCAGGACGCCCGGCCCGATGAGGTAGTCAATGAGATATACGATTTGTTTATCGACCTTGGGGCCAACGACGATCAGATAGAATTCCCGATCCTGTATTCGATCTCACGCGACGGCGTGGCGAAAAAGGAGTTGTCGGATGACTCGAAAACGCTCAAACCATTGTTCGAACAGGTGATCGAAACGATCCCCGCTCCACATGCGCTCCGCGATGATTCGCTGCAATTGCTTGTCGCGAATATCGACTACAACCCGTTCGTGGGCCGCCTCGCGATCGGCCGCATTTTCTCAGGTGAGATCGCAAAGAACCAGGAAGTCGCGGTTTCAAAACGTGACGGCTCGCTGGTGAAGACGCGAGTCAAAGAGCTGTTTGTATTCGAGGGCCTCGAACGCACCGTTACTGACGCCGCCGGCGTCGGCGAGATCGTAGCACTTGCCGGATTTGACGATGTCGAGATCGGAGAAACCATCACACTCTTCGACGATCCGCGGCCGTTGCCCGTGATCGCCGTTGACGAACCGACGATCTCGATGATCTTTGGCGTCAACACCTCGCCGTTCGCCGGGCTCGAAGGAAAATATGTCACTTCGCGCCAGATCAAGGAACGGCTCGACCGCGAGATACTCGGCAACGTCGCATTGCGCGTAAACGAGACTGATGCGGCCGAACAATTCAAGGTGTCAGGACGCGGCGAATTGCAGCTTGCTATCCTGATCGAGATGATGCGTCGCGAGGGCTACGAATTGCAGGTCTCAAAGCCCGAGGTCATCACCAAAAAGGACGAAACTACCGGCGAGACCCTCGAACCGATCGAGTTGGTCGTCGTGGATGTGCCCGACGAATTCATCGGAGTCGTCACCGAGGCGATGGGCCGCCGTAAGGGCCAGATGACCAAGATGATCAATAACGGATCGGGCCGCGTCAGGCTGGAATTCGAGACGCCGTCGCGTGGACTGATCGGGTTCCGAGGCGAGTTCCTGACCGAGACCAAAGGCACGGGCCTGCTCAATACGCTGTTCCTGAAATTCGACAAATGGCAGGGTGAGATGCGTTCGCGGCAGACCGGTTCACTGGTCGCGGATCGCATGGGCGAGACTAACACATACGCTCTCTATAACTTACAGGAACGCGGCACGCTTTTTGTGCGGCCCCAGATCAAGGTTTACGAGGGTATGATCATCGGTGAGAATGCCCGTTCGGTCGATCTCGACGTGAACGCGATAAAAGAGAAGAAGTTGACAAACATGCGGACAACTTCAGCCGACGAAGCCATGCGCCTCGTCCCGGTGCGCGAAATGTCGCTCGAACGAGCCCTTGAATTCATAGCCGACGACGAACTGATCGAAGTCACGCCAAAATCGATCCGCTTACGCAAACGCGTTCTAAAGTCGAACGAGCGGCCCAAGAAATAACTCCGCTACGCTCAACGTTTTTTCAGGTAGTTTAGAAGGACAACGGCGTCGTTATGTTCCTCATCCTTGGCCGCATAGATAAGCGTAACCTGTCCGGCCATCGCCATGGTCCGGATCGTGTCGACCAACTCCGGATTCGAATCTAGTTCATCATTATATCGAGACTGGAACGCTTCCCATTTGGCCGGGTCGTGCCCGAACCACTTTCGGAGTTCCGTGCTCGGAGCGATCTCCCGCATCCAAAGATCGATCTGTGCCGTTTCTCTTGAGACGCCTCGCGGCCACAAACGGTCGATCAGAACGCGCTTGCCGTCCGAGTCATCTGCCTCCTCGTACGCCCTCTTGATCTTCAGCTTCATAATTTCTGGCTGTTTGGCTCCGGTTCGCCGGTTTCATCGTCCGGCTCATAGGTTTCATAGCCGTGAGCGTCGTCGTAATAGTATGAGCCTTTCTGTTCGTCATCAGCCCGCCCGGCCGGCTCAAGTGGATCGTCTGCGGGTTTCTCTTTCGGCGGCGATGGCATCTAATCGTTTATAATCTCTCGCGGATACAAAATTCAAATATGAAGCAATTAGCTAAACTCAAAATTATCGTTACGCTCACGGTAATAGGGCTAGTAGCCGCCATCACGCCGGCGCAGCAGGGGACGGCGAACAACGATTATCAGGCCGGAGCAACGCTCTGGATGCAAAAGGCCGCTGAGTATCGTGCCCTTGCATATCAAGCCTACAATCTTGCCCGTTGGCAGCTCGATGCCGATCTCGACAAAAAGAACGTAAAGAAATTGCCAAAGGCAGAACGCAAACGGCCCCGGGCGATCATCGTCGATATCGACGAGACTGTGCTCGACAATTCTCCGGCACAGGCTGAAGGGATAAAGACGCAGACGCCCTTCAACTCGAACGACTGGCTCGCATGGGTCGAGATGCGAAAAGCGAAGGCGATCCCCGGCTCGGTCGAGTTCCTAAACTATGCCGTAAGCCGCGGTGTCAAGATATTCTATCTATCGAATCGCGACGAGATCCACAAGACCGCTACCATTGAAAACCTCAAGAACGTGGGGTTTACCGACATCTCTTCGGAAAACGTCCTGATGAGGCAAAAGGACGCTAAAGGCGCAAATATCTCGACCAAAACACCTCGACGCGAGTTTGTGGCACAAAATTATCGTGTCGTCCTGCTTATGGGCGATAACCTCGACGATTTCTCTGACATATTCGAGCAAAAGAGCGTCGCCGACCGGTTCGGCGAGACCGACAAGATCAAGGGCGACTGGGGACGACGCTGGATAGTGCTCCCAAACCCGATGTACGGGACGTGGGAAAGCGCGATCTACGAATACCAACGGCTGACCGAGAAGCAAAAAGCCGAGAAACGAGCGGCGGCACTCGAGATGCCGTAAAACATAAGTCTAAAGCAGATCCGCGAGAAGGTTTGCCCTGCAAATCAGTTCGAGTTCCCTGCGCGCTAGGCGTCCTGTATGGTTAAATCTAGGTGATGCGAATACTCGTAACCGGTGGCGCCGGATTCATTGGTTCACACCTCTGTGAACGCCTGCTAGCAGAGGACAACGAAGTTCTCTGCCTCGATAATTTTTTCACGGGCCGCAAGGTCAACATTGCACACCTCACGGGCAACCCGCAATTTGAGGTGATCCGCCACGATGTGACCGAGCCGATCTTCCTCGAGGTCGATCAGATCTACAACCTTGCCTGCCCCGCGTCGCCTGTGCATTACCAATACAATCCCGTCAAGACGGTCAAGACCAACGTGATGGGAATGGTCAACATGCTTGGCCTCGCCAAGCGTGTGGGCGCTCGCATTTTACAGGCTTCGACGAGCGAGGTATATGGCGATCCGGTCGTGCATCCTCAGACGGAGGATTACTGGGGAAACGTAAACCCGATCGGCATCCGATCGTGTTACGACGAAGGCAAACGCGTCGCCGAGACGCTGATGATGGACTATCATCGCCAAAGCGGCGTCAATACGCGTATCGTGCGTATTTTCAATACTTACGGCGAGCGCATGCTCGAGAACGATGGCCGTGTCGTCTCGAATTTCATCGTCCAGGCATTGCGGGGTGAGGAGCTTACGATCTACGGCGACGGCAATCAGACACGCTCGTTCTGCTACGTCAGCGACCTCGTAGACGGCATCATCCGATTGATGAACGCCGAAGGCGACGACGTTCATATGCCCGTCAATCTCGGCAATCCCGGCGAATTCACGATGAACGAACTTGCAGTACAGGTCGGCATAGCCTCAGGACGCGACGTAAAGATCAAATACATGCCGCTGCCGCAGGACGATCCCAAACAACGCCAGCCGAACATCGAACGCGCCAATAAGCTCCTTGGCTGGTCACCGACGGTCTCGTTGGCCGAGGGCCTAAAAAAGACCGTCAGCTACTTTGCTGCGGTCGCCGGGGGAAAGGCCTAACCACAGAGAAACATAGACCACATCGGTGAATAAGCTCCAACGTGTATGTGTGCTGTGTGTTCTATGTGGTTAAATCTTACGTGATGAGAATATTGATCACAGGCGGGGCCGGATTTGTCGGCAGCCATCTGGCGGACAGGCTGATCGGCGACGGGCACGAGATCACGGTCATCGACGACCTCTCGACCGGACGATATTCGAATATCGGCCATCTCGAGGACAATCCCAAATTTCGCCTCATCATCGACACGGTCTTAAATGGCGATCTGATGGAGGAGCTTATCCGCGACGCCGACCGCGTGTATCACATGGCGTCGGCGGTCGGCGTCAGGCTGATAATGGAACAGCCGGTCAAGACCATCGAGACGATCTTTCACGGCACTGACGTCGTGCTCGGCCGGTGTGCAAAGTATCGGAAACGCGTGTTGATACCGTCAACGAGCGAGGTTTACGGCAAAGGTATCTCCGTGCCGTTTCGCGAAGACGATGACCTGCTGACCGGTGCGACCGACAAGCACCGATGGGCCTATGCCTGCGCAAAAACCCTCGACGAGTTTCTCGCGCTCGCACACTTCAAAGAAACGCGGCTACCGGTCGTGGTCGCGCGATTGTTCAATACGGTCGGCCCGCGACAAACGGGACAATACGGCATGGTCGTACCGCGATTCGTGCAGTCCGCGATAAAGAATGAGCCGATCGAAGTGCATGGTGACGGCACGCAATCGCGATGTTTCGGCCACGTCAAGGACGTCGTTGGTGGTCTTATTGCTGCGCTCGAAACGGCAGCCTGCTTTGGCCAGGTGATCAATTTCGGGAGCGATGCTGAGGTCACGATCAAAGACCTCGCAAAACGCGCAATCGAGCTCACGAATAGCTCCAGCGA
This sequence comes from uncultured Chloracidobacterium sp., assembly GCA_964568325.1. Classification (GTDB taxonomy): domain Bacteria; phylum Acidobacteriota; class Blastocatellia; order Pyrinomonadales; family Pyrinomonadaceae; genus OLB17. Next base: position 15,427 of record CAZMQR010000020.1, read on the forward strand.
GATCAGATACATCCCTTACGATCAGGTCTATGGCGAAGGCTTTGAGGACATGCAGCGGCGCTTCCCGTCGCTCGAAAAGGCCGCCCGGCTTGTAGGTTACCAGCCAACCAAAACGCTTGACGACATCATCAATGATGTAGCGCTCGAGTTTCGCTCGACTCTTCCAGAATCGACGCTTCATGCCAATACTTAAGAGCATTCTTTTTGCTTCGG
>CAZMQR010000021.1:0-15593 GCA_964568325.1 uncultured Chloracidobacterium sp.
CCTTATGCCAAGCTCGCCGTCCGGGTCGATCCGCCACGAGAGTTCGAACCAGAATTCGTCCTCTTCCCAGACCTCGCCGGGATTGGTCTCGTAGGTGTATTGGGTCTCGCGGCCTTGTCGTCGCGCAGCCTCACGCAGAACCGGCTGACGATAACTGATCCACATTCCTGAGTGTGTTTCGTAACTCGTCAAGTCATGTCGTTCGCTGCCATGGCCCATCGGCAGGACGTAATCGGCGAAATAGGCGGTTTCGTTCCATGTCGGTGTAAGTGCACAGTGCAGCTCGACCTTAGACTCGTCCGAAAGGGCCTCGATCCAACTAAAGCCGTCCGGATACGTCCATACGGGATTGAAGACGCGTGTGAAATATGCCGCCAACTTCCCTCTTCCGTCTTTCAAGAAGTGCGGCAGCAGGAAGCTCATTTCGTAATGAGCGAGCGGATATTCGTCGGGGAAATGAAGCTCATTCCAAAACTTCTGCGCAGGCGGCGTCGAAAAGCCCGCTGGTTTGAACTTGTTCCAGGCGCTCGGTGATGTGCCGCCCTCTGTGCCGACGGCGCCGACGAGGACGCTGAGAAAATGTATACAGCGGGCAACGGCCCAGCCACCGAGGTTACCGGCTCCGGCGCTTCGCCAGTTGTGGCACGAGAAGCGCGTTCCGGCCTTCCCGATCTGCCGCGCGATCTCGATGATCGTGTCGGCGGGGACGCCGCTTTCTTGTTCGGCGAACTCGGGGGTATACGCCGCGTAAAACCTTTCCAACTCGGCGATGAACTCTTCAAAATGGGACTCATGGGACCCATGGGACGTATTGGTCGCATTCTCCTTGCGAAGCTCAGTCAGTGAATCCTGCCAATTCACCCAGTCCCGCAAGAACTTCTCGTTATACAACCGCTCTCGGATTATCACCGAAGCCATCGCGAGCAAGACCGCGGCCTCGCTGCCCGGATACGTCGCCATCCAATAGTCGGCCATCGAGGCGGTATTAGACAATCTCGTGTCCATGACGGCGAGCTTGGCGCCGTTCATCATTCCCTCGATGATGCGTTGGGCGTGCGGGTTGAAGTAGTGGCCCGACTCGAGGTGCGAAGAGATCAACAAAATAAACCGCGCATTCGCATGATCCGGCGAAGGCCTGTCGTAGCCCTGCCATATCGCGTAGCCGAACCTCGCACCCGCCGAGCAGATATTCGTATGGCTGTTGTGCCCGTCGACGCCCCACGCCTGCAGCACGCGGTCGATAAAGCCCTCGTGCCCCGGCCGCCCGACGTGATAGACGACCTCATTGCGGCGGTCCTCGACGAGCGCGTTTCTGATTCGCCCCGCAATGTCGTCGAGCGCCTCGTCCCACGTCACGCGTTCCCAATCGCCGTCGCCGCGTTTCCCTTTTCGCCGCATCGGATAAAGTATGCGGTCCTGGTCGTTTATCTGATTGATCGTCGCCGGCCCTTTCGCACAGTTCCGCCCGCGGCTGCCGGGATGATACGGATTGCCCTCGAATTTGCGCACCCGCGAACTTTCCTTGTCCACATACGCGAGCAGTCCGCAGCCCGCCTCGCAGTTAAAACACGTCGTCGGCACGATCTGGTATTCACGCTTCTCACGCCGCTGCCCGCTCGTCGCCTCATACTCGACCCAATCGTCCCACCTCTCCGGCGGCGGATAATCCGTCAAATTCCCCGCCTCCCGAATCGGCGGAATATCATCTGTCTCTTCCGAATGAAGGTTCGGTATCAAGTGAAGCGTCTCCGCCAGCCGTTCGATGAATGATGGTGTGTGTTTCATGACTGGAGCGCAGGCGTCCCGCCTGCCATGAGCGGTGCTTCACCGCGAAGATGCGCGTTCGGCAGCACTGCTATAAGGCCAATCCTCGGGCCGCAAACATAACCCCGCTTTGACCGGATTATTCTCGATGTATCGGACGACACTCAAAAAGTGCCTTTGATTGCGAATATATCGATCAAACGATTCCGGCTGCCAGAATTGGCCCGTTCTTTCCAATATCTTGTTCGCTTCATGTGCAGTATAAGATTTGATCGAGTGCATTATCGAGTCCAATTCAACATCGCGGAGAGGCCTGAGGAGAATATGCACGTGGTTTGGCATTATTACCCAAGCGATCAACTCATACTTTTTGCCTGCGTGGAAGAACAAGCCATCGCGAAGCATTTTCGCAACGTCTTCGCGCTTGAGCCAGCAACTTCCATATCCCGCATCAAGATACCTCTCGACTTTTCTGCGAAATCCAGCCTCTCCGTCGTTACCCGCGATCTGGGCTCGCCACTTATCGAGGAGTTCGCCAGGCATAGAGTCAAAGAGGCGAAAAGTAATAAATTGTGGGATCTCACCACCATCGAAATGGGGTAGATAGCCTCGACCGGTCCAGCCATGTCTGGACTTGAGGCCCTTTGGTTGATAATTGTAGTTGCCTTTTACATGCATCGTATTACGACGCTTCGCGCCGTTGCAGGCGGGACGCCTGCGCTCCAGTCAACTCAACGGCACCAGTTGTGGGGCTTTGACCCAAATATGCTCTCCAAAATACAACCCAATCAGGACCAACACACCTGCCGGAACCGCGACAACATCAGGCCCGAAGATAAACATCAGAAGCGGCAGGACGTGGCCCATTAGGATCGTGCCGAGCCAGAACTGGGGGCTGAACTGGCCGCGGGTGATCATTTTGGCGACGGTGGCGGCGTGGTTGGTGGCGTGGGTTGTCATTAGTTCAAGCGCGATCGTTATCAGGTTGATGATGATCAACGTCGTGGCAATGATCGCCGGCGAAGATGCGGGCAAGGGTGCCCGCGTTCCGACGAAGGGGGCGGCGATCATGAACACAGCGACACCCGCCATCAGGCTGTGAAGCAGCATATGCAGCCCTAGCATCGGCGATTGCCAGAAGTCACGGCCCTTGGCCTGGGCGAAAAGGAACGCGGTGTAAACGGCAGTGAGCAATGCGAATATGACGCCGATCGGTTCGATGACGCTGAGCGGGGTTTGCCAGCCGAAATAGTTTGCCGCGAGCCACGCCGTGAGCAGGCCGCCGTAAACGGTGATGATATAGCCACCACGCGTGAGCCACGAATTCCATTGCGGCCGCAGAAGAACGTAAAGAAAGCGCTCTGGCCGGCCTAGATCTTTTGTGAGCAGGCCGCCGGTGATCGCAAGAAAGACGAGCGCTACGATCGTGCCGACAAGCTTTGCCTGAGGCGGCACTTCGGTAAAAAAGCCAGCGGCGACTGGGACAATGAACGCACCGGCGGCGATCGCCTTTGTCCAGACATAGGCTGAGACCTCCCAGCCCCATAGGACGCCTTTGTTGGGGGCGTCGTAAACGCGGCGGGGTTTCGACTGGACCGCAGGCGTCCCGCCTGCTAACTCGCGGAGGATGTCGCGGCGGTCGTTGTCGGCGGCGCGTTGGATCTGGACCGGGGCACGGACGCTGGTGCGGCGCGGGGCAGGCGAGACGCCTGCGGTCCAGTCATTTGCATGACCGTTGCCAGCGTGGTGGCCAACTCCTGAACGCTGGCTACTCCACATGTAGTCGCTGTCGGGATGCGCGGCGGTCGGGTCGAGCGAGGCTTTGTCACCGTCGATGTAGAAGAGTCTTGGGTTGGTTCCCTTTTCGGGTTTGCGGACCGTGACGGTTTCGCGTGCGAGGATCTGCGAGATCTCGGACGCAGGATTGTCCATATCGCCCGAAATGATCGCGTGTTCGGGGCAGACGTTGACGCAGGCGGGTTCGAGACCGATGTCGACGCGGTGCGTGCAGTAATTGCATTTGGCCGACGTGTGATCGTCGGGGTGCATATAGATGGCGTCATATGGGCAGGCCTGCGTGCAAGCTTTGCAGCCGATGCAGCGGCGGTCGTCGAAATCGACGATGCCGTCCTTGCGAGTGAACAACGCCGTAACCGGACAGATCTCGACGCACGGCGCGTCTGCGCAGTGATTGCAACGCATCACGCTGAATAGCCGTCGCGTATCGGGAAACGTGCCCTTCTCGATGTATTTGACCCACGTGCGGTTAACGCCGACCGGCACCTCGTGCTCGGCCTTGCACGCGACGGTGCACGCGTGGCACCCGATACACTTTCGGTTGTCGATAATAAAGCCGTAGTTCATTCAGAACGAAGAGTTACCACGAAACACAAAAAGGACCTTCGGTTGAGTTATGACCTACGTCATTTTACACATTCGGTGGCCTGAGCGACACTGGCATTTATGCATAATGTTGACATTGAACTGGTCGATATGACGCTGGATGTAATGAAATTTGCCATCCAGCGGATCACGAATGCCGACCCGCCGCTTGGTATGCCGAGGACCGAGGACGAACTCAAGGCGGACTGCGGAGATACCATCACGCCGGAGGGTATCACGGGCGAGAAGGCGTTCAAGCTGTTTCGCGAGGTGTTGCTGCCGGCAAGCATATCGATCGACCACCCACGGCATTTGGCGTTCGTCCCCGCCGCACCGAGCCGGGCAGCGGTGATGTTTGACCTCGTGACCTCAGCGGCCAGCGTCCATGGCGCGTTCTGGCTCGAGGGAGCGGGCTGCATCTTTGCCGAGAACGAGGCGATGAGGTGGCTGGTATCGCTGACCGGATTGCCCGAGGGCTCATTCGGAGTGTTCACAAGCGGCGGTACCGAAGCCAATCTCTCCGCCATTGTGGCGGCGCGAGAGGCGTGGCGAGAGCGACAGCCCGCCGCCGGGCTAAAACAGGGACTGATCCTCGCATCATCCGGCGCCCATTCTTCTGTGCGGGCCATGGCACGTGTGGTCGATGCGGAGTTGCTCACTGTCCCGACGGAGGACCGGTTTGAGGGTAAAATGCTAAGGGATGCACTCGATGGCCTGAGCAAGGAAGACCGTGACCGCCTGTTCGCCGTCGTCGCTACGGCCGGGACCACGAATGCCGGGATCATAGATGAACTTGAAAACATCGGACGGATATGCCGTGAAGAAGGGATCTGGTTCCATGTGGACGCTGCGTACGGCGGAGGGGCCCTGGCGTCGCCAAAGCTGCGGCCGCTGTTCAAGGGGATCGAGCTTGCTGACAGCGTCACGATCGACCCTCACAAATGGCTCTTTTCACCCTATGACTGCGGCACGATCATCTATCGCGACCCCGAGATCGCTCGACGTGCGCATGCTCAGAGCGGATCGTATCTGGATATCTTTTACGATAAGGCGTATCAGGGATTTAATCCCGCGGACTATCAGATCCAACTCACAAGGCGCGTGCGCGGCCTGCCGCTGTGGTTCTCGCTTGCGATGCACGGCACCGACCGCTACGCTCGCGCCGTAGAGGACGGCGTTCAGTTAGCTCGAACTGCGGCCGAAATGATAGAGGAGGCCGGCCATCTCGAACTCGTTCGCGAACCGAGCCTATCGTGTGTGCTATTTCGACGCATAGGCTGGAAGCACGAAGATTATGTTGCATGGACGCTCAAGAACCACCGCGACGGGTTGGCGCTGGTCGCTCCGACGAAATGGTCGGTGAGAGGTCTTGAAGAATCGGTCGCGCGGTTCTGCTTTATTAACTCTGACACCACCGAAGATGACATCCGGCAGATACTCGCGACGATAGAATAGGCCGCGAGAACAATGTCAGGCCGATTTCAGCGTGGCTCGGAGATGAACATCGGCAACGGCGGCCCGCTTGCCTGGACGGCCCGATGGTGCTTCGCTGATGTGCTCCAGATGCTCTGCATGGGCCAGGCTGGGCAGGACACACATCATGCCGATAAAGATGAGGCTAAATGCGAGGAAGCCGACTGCAACGACGGCAATAGGCGTCATAGCTCCTGCAAGCCAGGTGATAAGGGCCGCAAACGCGGCGAGAACGCAAATCGCGAAATAGGATCTTGGTGACATTAGTTGGGTCTCCACATTAAGCTTGGTCGTGCACGCTTGACAACTCTTCTAGAAACGACCAATCGGCGTGCCTCTTACAGGCGTCACCAATAATGGGATCGAGACTTTGCACACGGTATTTATCGGCGCGAAAAACCACGCAAGATCCCTGTAGTTTACGTAATTTCTCGCGCGTAGCCGCACGTCACTTGGCGGGTGGCACGGTGGATCATTGGGAATAGAATTTGCATTGAACCATGGCGGAGCGGCAACAAACGGAGGTTGAAAATGAGAATACTGATAGCGACTGACGGTTCGGATTATAGCAAGGCAGCCATCAAAGCAGCGTGTCAAGACCTGATCCGGCCAGAGAGTTCGGAGGTCTTGGTCGTCTCCTCATTTGAGGACGCGCCCCCGATCACGGCAGAACCTTTCGCGATCTCGGCTGAATACTATCAGAAGATCGAGCAGGCGGTCATGGATCAATGCAAGACCTTTGTCGAGGAAGCAAAGCAGATGATCGAGAGCCACTTCCGGCCCGTTGAATTTCCGCTTGCAACAGAAGTACTCCGAGGCTCACCTGACCATCAGATCGTAGAAAAGGCTAAAGAATGGGGAGCCGATGTGATCGTCGTCGGTTCGCACGGCCGCGGTTTCTGGGGACGCCTGCTGGGGTCGGTGTCTGATGGTGTTGTCCACCACGCGCCGTGTTCAGTTTTTGTGGTCAGAAAATAGTGGTCATCGCTTCGCGAAGATGCGGCCGAAACATTCGATCAATGCTCTGGCCGAGTAGGGTTTGAGAAGCGTTTCATCAACGCCGAGGGATGCGAGTTCAGCCACCTGCACTTCTGTGATCAAGCCGCTCATGACAATGATCTTGAGGCTGGGGCTCAACTGCCGAAGCTCTCCTATCAAGGCAAGGCCGTCCATCCGAGCCATCGCGAGATCGGTCAGAACGGCGGAAATAGGTGCCGTATTCTCCCGGAACATCCGCAGAGCGTCGGCCCCGTTCCCTGCCTGCAGCGTACGGTAACCAAACTTTGCTAGCGTAGCCTCGGCAACTGCGCGAATATTCGGCTCATCGTCAACGACGAGGATCAGTTCTCCGTTACCTTGCGGAAGTATATCGGCTACGGTGCTCTCATCAATGTCGCTTTGGGCCTCGGCTGACGGGAGATAGATCGAAAAGCGGGTTCCGCTCCCCGGCTCGCTCTCAACGCCGATAAATCCATCATGGCTTGTGACGATAGTCATAGCAGTCGCAAGTCCTAGTCCGGTTCCCTTACCGATGTCCTTTGTCGTAAAGAAAGGGTCAAAGATCCGTTTCAGGATCTCGGGCGGCATGCCGGTCCCTGTGTCGCTTATCGTGACAAGTACGTAATCTCCGGGATCGGCCGCGAAGCCGGGCGGCGCATTACCCTCGCTGATGGTCGTGTTCTCCGCCCGGATCACGATCGTCCCGCCGTCGGCCATCGCATCGCGCGCATTGATCGACATATTCAAGAACACTTGATGTATTTGCGTCGGGTCGGCAGATATTGTCCAGAGTTCGGGGTCGACGGAATACTCGAGGGAGATGGATTTGGGAAGGGTCTCGGTCAGGACGGCGACGAAATCCTTGAGGATGTGCTTAAGCCGGACAGATACATGCTCACCGACCATGCCCCGTGCGAAGGTGAGTACCTGCCTGATCAGGTCTGCGCCACGTTCTGAGTTTTCCCGGATAATGCCGAGCCAGCGTTCCGTTTCGCGATCGGGCCCGTTCAACTGGAGCATGTCAACCGCCATCATGATCGGCGATAGGATGTTGTTGAGGTCGTGGGCGATGCCGCCGGCGAGGGTGCCGATTGATTCAAGTCGCTGTGCACGCAACAGATGCTGCTCAGTACTTTTTCTCTCGGAGATATCAGTGTTGGTGATCAGGTAGTAATCGGGAGCCCCGTCATCAGATCGAACGAGCGCCCATCGGCTTTCTACGACGATCCTTTCGCCGTCGCGAGTGAAATTGATCGCTTCGGTCTGCCATTCGTCATGATCTGAGAGGTAGACGCTTGCCTCAATGACAAAGGCCGGGTCACCGCCGCACAACAGGTCGGCGGCGAGGCGGCCAAACGCCTCCTCGGCCGACCAGCCATAGATCCTCTCGGCACTCTTGTTCCAATAAAGGACCTGGAAGTTAAGGTCGCACACGAAGATCGCATCTCGCGCCTTATCGAGCAATGATGCCTGCTGTCGAATGCGGTCTTCGGCCAGTTTCCGATCCGTGATCTCATAGCGAATCGCGACGTATTGGATCGGCTGTCCATTGTCGTCGAGGAGCGGGATTATCGTCGTGTCGACCCAGTAAAGGGTCCCGTCTTTCGCACGATTTCTGATCTCTCCACGCCAGACGTCACCCGCCGTGATCGTGGTCCAAAGGTTGCGAATGAACGCTTTCGGATGATATCCCGAGTTGATGATCCGGTGATCGCGGCCTAGCAATTCCTCGCGCGCGTACTTTGAAACTTCGCAGAATTTATCGTTGACGTATGTGATCCGACCCGTGCGGTCGGTAATGGCAACTATCGCAGACTCATCGAGTGCACGCTTAAGATCGGTGAGTTCCTTGAGAGCACCTTGATCTTGGGCTGCTTCAAGCGTGCCTGTCCGGGAGGCGGGTGTCATTCTGCCTCCACACGCGACAGGTCAAAGCCGGCCTTCTTGAGCTTATACCTAAGTTGGTCGCGCGAAATGTCGAGCAGCTTCGCGGCTCGAGTCAGATTGCCGCCGGTGCGTTCTACTGCCTGGCGTGAAAGCTCGATCTCGACCTGATCGAGAGCAAGACCGTTCTTAGGTAAATAAATGGCACCGTGGCGGCAAGCCGGTGAAATGTGCTCGTCGTCAAGCATGTCTGCAGGTAGATGCCGGAGCGACACATAATCGCCATCTTCGAGGATCGACGCACGTTCGATAACGTTGCGCAATTCGCGGACATTGCCGCTCCACCGGTAGCGGAGAAAGATATCAGCTACCTCTGGCACAAGGCCCTTTAGCGGTTTTCCCCGACGCTTAAGATTGACGTTGCGGATATAATATTCCGCAAGTTCCAAGACGTCGTCTCCCCTTTCGCGGAGCGGAGGTATGTCCACCTGGATCACTGATAAGCGAAAGTACAGATCGAGCCTAAAGAGGCCCTTCTCACTTTCAGCCTTCAGATTGCGATTTGAGGCGGCAATGATACGGGCATCAAAGCCAATGTCCTTAAGGCCGCCGACACGGCGAAATGAGTTTTCCTCAAGCACTCGCAGGAGCTTAGCCTGTAGCGAAAGTTCCATCTCGCCGATCTCGTCGAGAAATATCGTTCCGCCTTCGGCCTGCTCAAGGAGCCCTTCCTTCCTTTGCTTGGCATCCGTAAACGCGCCCTTCTCATAGCCAAACAACTCGGACTCGATAAGGGTTGCGGGCAATGCGGCACAGTTGATCGCCAGGTACGGGCCATCGGCTCGATCCGAAGAAAAGTGGATCGCGCGTGCGAACAGGTCCTTCCCCGTGCCGGTCTCCCCGTTCAGCAGGATCGAGGTCACGTCGGAAGCCGCAACCCGCCGTGCTAATTCCTTTGCGGCACAAAGACTATCGGAATCGCCGATGATCTCATCAAAACTGAAGCCCCGTGAACGCTCTGACCTCGCGTGCATGACCTCGCGCCGAAGTTCACGCGTCTCGAGCGCATTTCGAAGGGTAATGCGAAGTTCCTCAGCCCGGACGGGCTTGCCAATAAAATCGTGGGCCCCTCCCCGAAGGGCAGCGATCGAGTTTGAAACGTCAACATTACCCGTGATCATGATCACGATCGTATCGGGGTTTGACTTCTTGATCTCTTTTAGCAGATCGAGGCCGGAGCCATCGGGGAGATCAATATCAAGCAGGATGACAGCGGGTTCGTCGCTGGAAATGGCTTCTTCGGCTGTCTTGATCGAATCGGCCTGTAGCGGCTCGTATTCCCAGGTTCTTAATGCCTCGGACAGCGCCATTCTGACGTACCGATCATCGTCGACAATTAGTATCTTGGCGGTTGGCTTGGTCATCGGAGCGCGCACGAAATCAGTTTCTACCGCAGTGTAGCAATTTTGCCAGCGGCACGCCAAAAAAGCGTGAATGTGGGGGATCTTGGCGGACAGATTCTGTGATCGCTATCACAGGCCCCGACGAAGGGGCCGCGCTAATATTGGTTCGAAACCGCAGTGAAAATCTATCGATCGAACATAGCTCCGGTTATCCGACTGTTCATTGTCGGCATAGGCGTCTTGCTGGCTCTGTGCCTGCTGACGGACGACTGCCTGACTGCGGTCGGTAGAGCCGAAACCGAGAGCCGTCGCGCACCCGGAAGCTCCAGACAGGTCGCAAAGTTTTCGCACCTGATCGCACAGCACCAGAAGGAGTGTGCATCGTGCCATCACTTCCCGTCGAGCAATTGGAAGGCCGTTCGTTCGGGGGACATGGCTTTTCCGGATGTGACCGACTTCCCGACGCACGAGTCCTGCTTGAACTGCCATCGGCCGCAGTTCTTCACCGGCCGTCCGCCGCAGATCTGCTCCGTCTGTCATCAGATGGCCTCGCCCGATGGAGGCGAGAGGTATCCCTTCAGTAACCCGCGGGAAGTTTATGACAGGTCCGCGCGGGCGGCCTCGCGCGTATCGGCCTTCGCGGTCTTCTTTCCTCACAACAAGCACGTCGGTATTGTCAGCGAGAATCAGAAGCCCTTGCTGAATGGAGTATTTCTGGCTGCCAACCTAACACCCCAGGATACGTCCTGTGCGGTCTGTCATAGCACGATAGGTCTAGACGACGATTCGGCCAATGGGTTTGTCTCTGCTCCACCGAAAGGGTGGGGCATACGGTTTTGGCCACAAACGGGTTCTCTAAAGTCCTCGCCAACGGGACATCAGCAGTGCTTTACGTGTCACGCGCCTGAGGGCGGCATCTCGCCGGCCCCTGCTGATTGCGCGATGTGTCACAAACCGAGAGAGAAAATATCACGGGCAGATCTTGATCCTCGTTTGCCCGCAAATGTGCCCGGGTTCGATCGGGAGATGCGCTTGATCACGAACAGACGGATCGCTTCAGGAAGATTCAGGCATGGGTTTGCAGTCCATGCGGCCATCGAGTGTTCGACGTGCCACACGGTCGAAACGATAGACACGGTCTCTCCGGAGAAGACCCGCGTCTCGATCGGAGCTTGCGTGATGTGCCACGTTACGGCGACAGTGGCGGAAGGCGGCGGATTGAATATCGAGCTTGAAAAGCGCAAGGCGAATCGAAAGTTCGATTGCTCGATATGCCACATCTCGTTTGGACGGCTGCCTGTCCCTGAATCTCATATAAAGGCGGTGACGGGAAACTGAGTCACTTATGCGTACAAGAATAGCGAGTGACCTGCGCCGCGGCAGAGTGCTGATCCCTGTGCTTGCGTTAGCAGCCTTTGTAGGGGGCTTCCTATCGTCCTGCACGAGTTCGGTCGTCGAGAAGAAGGATACCGAGAGTCCGTTTAAGCCGCTGCCCGAGAACATGGTATCGACGGACGAGATGGAAGACGTCGATTTCTCGAGGTTTCGCCATGATAATGAAAGGCATAGGGACATTCCGTGTCTTCTGTGTCATCAGCAGAGGGACGAGGCATTCCGTCCGCGGTTTGCGTCACATACGCCCTGTGCAGGCTGTCACACGCCTCAATTCGAGGACAAAAATCACGCGATCTGCTCGACCTGCCATACAGGGCCCGACACGCCGGAGCTTAAGGCGTTCCCCTCGATCCGCAGTTTCCGGACCAAATTCGACCACACGTCACACATTCGATTGGCGTCCTGCTCGACCTGTCACTCGGCCCAAGGCGACGGTATGACGGTGCCATCCGGCGGCGGTGCACACGCGTCGTGCATGTCCTGTCACACGGCCGACAAGGTCGTCGGCGACCGAAATATCGCCTCGTGCTCGACTTGCCACGAGATGGGCCCGGCGGATCGCATAGTGGATACGACCGCGCGGATCGGCTTTAACTTTAACCACGCAAATCATGCCCGGACTTCATGCGACAACTGTCACAAGCCTTTGGGCGGAAATAGGATGTCCGAGATCGCGGTCTCGGAACACAAGAACCTGGCGAATAGCTGCGCGACGTGTCACAATTCGAAACGAGCGTTCGGGCCGGCACGAATGGCCGACTGCAAGCGGTGCCACACTGAACTTCCGTCATCCGGTCGGTTTGGCGTGCAGTTCAGCCACGCCGTTCACGCCAAGAACGACTGTGCCTCCTGTCACAAGCCCGCCAGCTCGAATTTTGCCGTGCCGAACGGGCAGAACGCCCACACGACGTGTTTTCAGTGTCACGCACCGGGCAAGGAGGCCGCGGCCAAGAGCACTTGCTTCTCATGCCATAAGATCGGCGGCGGCATCGACATCAAGCCGTCGCGGGCCATCATTCCGGGCAATTTTGCCCATTCAAAGCACGATTTTCTCGGCTGCGACTCGTGCCATGCCCCTTCGGGCGGCGGCATGACGGCTCCGACAGTTAAGATGCATAAGGCGTCCCGTGCGGGCACGAGTTGTGCGACATGCCACGATGATCAGGGCGCATTTGGCGAGGATTTTGCCAATTGCAGGAGGTGTCACACCGGCGGGCAGTTTGGCCGGTAAATTGAGGGAGGCGTTATGAAAAACAGCCTGAAGCTCGGATCCGCGGTCACGTTTCCCGTCGTTTTGGCAGTCTTGTCTCTCACTCACGGTGGGCTTTCGACGGCCCAGAACGGGCCGACCGCTACGCCACCGACGCAATTTTCCCATACGGTAAAACTTGAGTGCTCCGGCTGCCACGGACCGGGGACGACGCTGCCCAAACTCGGCGAGGGCGAGCAGTTTCACAAGGATGCTCACCGGCAATACTCGTCGAGCATTCACGCGAAGCTGCAGGAAAACGGTAAGCCCGCCGCGGTTTGTACCGATTGTCATACGGTAGGCGGCGACATGACGACGGACTTTCCGCCGAGCGATCCGCGGTCCACGGTCTACGCGACGAAACAGGAGCAGACCTGCGGCAAATGCCACGAGAACGCGTACAACTCATTCCACGACAGCATTCACGGACGTCTCCTTGCCGAGGGCGACACGCGGGCGGCGTCGTGTTCCGACTGTCACGGACGGCACACGATCCAGTCAACAAGGGCGGACAATTTCCGGCTCGACAGAAACCGTCTCTCAAAGGTATGCAACAACTGTCACTCGGGCATCGTGCCGCAATGGGAGGCGAGCGCGCACGGCAAGGCGTTCAAGGAAGGTAACGCCAAGGCCCCTATGTGCATCGATTGTCACGAGGCCGTCTCTCACAAGGCTGCGCCGGCGACGACACGCGATTTCGCGATGCAGATGGTAAACCGATGCAGCGAATGTCATGAGAGTCAGAAGCCGACGTATCGCGATACCTTCCACGGCCAGGCGACCGCCCTTGATTACAGACTTGCCGCCACCTGCGCGGATTGTCATACGCCGCACCACAACCTGCCGGAATCCGACCCGATGTCGTCGGTAAATCGCGCCAACGTCGTGCAGACGTGTGCGACCTGTCATCAGAATGCCACGGCGAACTTCGCGTCGTTCAACCCTCACCCCGAGCCAAACGATCCCGCGAAGGGCTTTTGGACGTATGCGATCAATACGTTCATGAAGTGGCTGTTGACGCTGGTGTTCGGCTTTTTTGGCCTCCACACGGCCCTTTGGCTTCAGCGTTCGATCGTTGCGATGATACGCGGCGAGACGCATAAACGCATTCGTGAAGAAGAGGACCAATGGGTCGAGCGGTTCTCTCGACGCCACCGCATAACGCACCTGCTGATCATCATCAGCTTTCTCGCTCTGGCCGCAACAGGGCTGCCGCTGATGTACTCGTTCACCGACTGGGGCAAGTGGCTAGTTGAGGTTCATGGCGGGCTCGGTGTTACGCGTTTTATTCACCGGTTCGCCGCTGTGATCACATTCGTTTACGCAGGCTACCACTTGTTCTTCGTGCTCAAAAAGGCATTCGTTGAACGCGACTGGTCAGCTTTCAAGGGCCCGACAACCATGATCCCAAGGTGGCAAGACGTTATCGATGCGTTGCAGATGTTTCGCTGGTTCCTATATCTCGGGCCAAAGCCCAAACTCGACCGGTTCACGTATTGGGAAAAGTTTGACTACTTTGCGGTGTTCTGGGGTGTGCCCGTAATCGGGCTCTCGGGCCTCATGCTGTGGTTTCCCAGTTTCTTCTCATGGTTTCTGCCGGGTGAAGCGTTGAACATCGCCATGATCGTACACAGCGAAGAGGCACTGCTGGCAACGGCATTCATTTTTGCCTTTCACTTCTTCCACAATCATCTCCGGCCCGAGAATTTCCCGATGGACATTGTCATGTTTACGGGCCGCGTTCGGCTGTCGTGGTTCAAAGAGGAGAGGCCGGTCGAATATGAGCGGCATCTGACCGCGGGGACGCTCGATACGATCATCGTACCGCCCCCTTCGAAGTCATTTAGGGCCGTTGCCCGCATTTTCGGATTCGCTGCTTATTTTATCGGGCTGTTCCTTGTTATCGCGATCTTTGTGACTTTATTCACGGTCAAGCACTGACTGGTGGGGGATTCTTCGCGCCTGGTAGATGCTGAGAGACGGCGCCATACGAAAACCTGACTGTTTTCCGCCGGTTATTCGAAGTTGGGATGGCATATCGATTGCCTATAGAAGAACTGAAGGCGTGGACCCAAGACGCCGCCAGAAACAACTTTGATTCAGGAGAATCTCATGAAAAGCAATCGTATAAAGTTGATAACGATCTTGATCTTTGCCGCGTTGGTAGGACTGTTGATGTTCTTCAGGTCAACACCGGTGCGCGGTGCCGCGATGCCTGACACCGCGGCCGACCTTTACAAAGCCAAATGCGCGATGTGTCATACGCCGGCCGCGACAAAGTTCTTCGACCCGGCAAAAGCAGACGAGGAGCATGTGAAGGCCATTTTGACTGGGAAGAAGGCCGAGAAGCCGCCAAATATGCCGTCTTACGGTGACAAGGGCGTTGACGAAAACATGGCCAAAGCTCTGGCCGCGTATATGAAGGGCCTGCGACAGCCAAAGTAGTCCGCCGTTTGTCGGCACACGGCTGATCGGCAGGGCTGCCAGTTGGTGATCCACCTGGCGGCCTTGCTGCATTTGCAAAAGGAGCGATCTATGAGCGATAAAGCACAACCTCACGGATATTCATCAGGGCTATTGCGCAACTACATCAGTTTCATCGGTCTCGCAGTCGCAGCGGCAGCTTTCACCAGCTTTCTACTGCTGTTTTTGATCGAAACTGTAGGCGGGACAGAAAACCCTTATGCGGATCTGATCACCTTCATTTTTGTTCCTTCGGTGCTGGTCTTAGGCTTGGCGGTAGCAGGTGTCGGTGCCCTAGTCGAACGCCGACGGCGCCTTACACGTTCACCCAGCGAGGTGCGTCCATATCCTGTGCTTGATCTGAACGATCCACGCCGCCGTCGGCGACTTGTCATAGTTATTTGTTTCGGGTTCTTGTTTCTTTTTATGAGTGCATTCGGCAGTTATCGGGCGTTTGAATACACCGAATCGGTAACATTCTGCGGACAAGCATGTCATAGCGTAATGAACCCCGAATACGTCGCTTATCAGGCATCGCCTCACGCGCGCGTTCGATGTGTGGAATGCCACGTTGGCAGCGG
>CAZMQR010000022.1:0-15517 GCA_964568325.1 uncultured Chloracidobacterium sp.
GAAGGCGTTGCCGCGGCGGTAAACGTCAGCTCGCCGGAATACACGTTTATCGCGGGCTTTGGCGCGGCGATGCTTGCGGCACTCTGGGGTTACGACGGGTGGGACAATTTGTCGTTCGTGGCCGGCGAAGTAAAGGATCCGAACCGCAACATTCCGATCGCTATCATCGGCAGCGTTGTGGCCGTAATTGTCCTCTACGTGGTGGCGAATGCTGCCTACTATTACGTGCTCGATCCGACTGCGGTCGCCTCGGTCTCGAAGGACTCGACCGTAGCCAAGGTCGTTGTCAGCAAGTTCTTCGGCGGCGATGCGCTAAGCCTCGCGACCGGCGTCGCTGTCGCCATATTCACGATCGGCCTGATGCTGTCCAGCCTCGGCACGCTTCACACGTCCATCCTGAGCGCATCGCGCCTGCCGTATGCGATGGCATCGGACCGGATGATGTTTGACAAGTTCTCAAAGGTGTCGGTGCAGGCCGTGCCGATAAACGGTGTGTTGTTCCAGGGTGTTTGGGCGAGCATTCTGGCCTTGTCAGGATCATTCGACACGTTGACCGATTACGTCATATTCGGTTCCTGGATATTCTATGCCTTAATAGCGTCATCGATCTTCATATTCCGGCGAAAGTACCCGGATGCGACGCGGCCCTACCGGGCCTGGGGCTATCCTGTCGTGCCCGTGATCTTTCTTCTGGTCGCCGGCTGGCTGCTGATAAACACGATGATGACGGCGCCGCAGAGCTCATTCATCGGCATCGGCCTTATTCTTTTGGGATTGCCCGTGTATTACTACTTGAATAATAAAGGCGCGAGAAGCGCCGGTGAGGCTGATGCAGGATAGGCGAAGTGGTAACGAGCGTAGGGCATCGAACCGATTTCCGATCGAGGTGGATATCGAATGGGAAGCCGCAGGAACGCGCCAGTCGGGCACGATCAGCGATGTCAGCCTGGACGGCTGTTTCGTTCTGGGGCCGGGCGACGTGAACGATGGCGACAACGTCAAGCTCTTTGTCCCCTTGGCTGACGGAATGAAGGTTCAATTCGATGGCTCGGTCGCTAACCACGTGTTCGAGATCGGTTTTGGCGTGAGATTCGCACCGCTTAACACAGCCCAGCGTGAACTATTGATCCAACTCGTCCAGAACGCCGAAAAGGCCTAGTCGATCTCATCCCGACGAGCAAGGGCCTCTAGTGCTGCCTCGCGGTCATCAAAGTGGAATTTATCGCTGCCGATCAGTTGGTAGGTCTCGTGGCCCTTGCCGGCGATGATTACCACGTCGCCAGCTTCTGCCATAGAGACCGCACGATTGATCGCCTCGCGCCGATCCGGGACAATTTCGTATTTGGACGTTTTCCCCTTAACGCCGACCTCGATCTCCGAGATTATCTTTAGCGGGTCCTCGTTTCGCGGGTTATCTGACGTGATGACCACGACATCGCTTAACTCGCCGGCGACCTCGCCCATCGGCCGTCGCTTTGTCTTGTCGCGGTCGCCGCCGCAGCCGAAGACGGTGATGATGCGGCCTGTCGTCAGTTCGCGTGCCGTCTCTAAGGTATTGAGCAGGGCATCGTCAGTATGTGCGTAGTCGACGACGACGGCGAAGTCGCCATCGTGCGGTACCCGTTCAAAACGGCCCGGGGCACCGACGCACATTGAGAGGCCTTGTTCGATCGAATCGAGGGTGTAACCGAGCTCGAGCGCCACGCCCGTCGCGGACAACATATTGTAAACATGCGGTTTACCGACGAGCGGGGAACTTATGTGCCGCGTTCCTGCCGGGGTTTTGAGATCGAATGAGGTGCCGTGAACGAGTGAAACCTCGATGTTGTCAGCCGTCAGGTCTGCGTCCGTGCTCTGCGCGAAAGTGACCACGCGTTGATCCTTTGTCCTCAATTCGTTCGCCAGAGCAAGGCCCCATTCGTCGTCGATGTTGATCACGCTCGCCGCGGGCGGCTCGCCGAGACGACCGTCAAATAGTTTCTTCTTGGCGTCGAAGTAGTTCTCCATCGTCTCGTGATAGTCCAGATGGTCACGCGTTAGATTGGTAAAGACCGCGATCTTGAACCGCAGCCAGTCGCAGCGGTGCAGATCGATCGCCTGCGACGAGGCCTCCATCACGGCCATCTTGCAGCCTGATCCAAGGGCGGAGCGGAGAAAGAGATTTGTGTCCGACGCTTCCGGCGTTGTACGAACGGCCTCTTCGCTGGTCTTGCCGATCCGGTATTCGACCGTCGTCAGCATCGCCGGTTTGACGCCGGCGGCTTCGGCGAGAGCGAAACAGAGATAGGTCGTCGTCGTCTTGCCGTTCGTTCCGGTAATGCCGACAAGATCGAGGTCGTGCGAAGGATCGCCATAGACAGCGGCCGCCGCACGTGCGAGGGCGCTTCGAGCATCCGGGACCTTGAGCCACGCTCCGCGAAAGCCTGCGGGCGCATCAAATTCAGAGATGACGCCGGCCGCGCCGCGTCGCATTACGTCATCGACAAACCTGTGGCCATCGGACGTAGCCCCTTTGATCGCAACAAATAAGGTGCCTTCGCGGGCCTGCCGCGAATCGTGTGTAACGTCGGTCGCTGACGCGTCAAGATCCCCGACCGCGGCCGCGCCGAGCGTTTCGGCGATCTGTCTGACTGTGATGTTCTGTGAGTTCAAGGCGATATCTTGCGTGAATTATACATCCGCCGCTCGCTTTTCTACGAACATCGTGCCTTGAATTTCGTATGCTCTTTCAGGTCGGAGGTATACACCTGTGAACATCATTAAACTCATTCTCGCCGCGATCGGGCTTGTTTTCGTGGGCATGTTGCTCCTTTGGGTGCTCGGATTCCTCTCGTCGATCATCTATTACGTGTTCTGGCTCGGCTTGTTTGGCGTCATCGCGTATGGCGGCTATCGGCTCTTCAAACGAGCAGAAGCTAAAGTATTGGGCAACGACCCGCACGCGGGCATCGGCCCCGGCGCGGACATTCCGATGTCGTGGGACGAGTACGACAAGAAGTATCTGCACAAATAAGAGGAACAGTGAAAAAGTGAAAGGGTGAAAAAAGTGAAAAAGGAGCCGATGCTCTTTCACTTTTTCACTATTTCACTTTTTCACTCTCACCTGTCTCGCTATACTTGACGTGTCCGGTGTGCCGAGGTGGCGAAATTGGCAGACGCACTAGACTTAGGATCTAGCGCCGCGAGGCGTGCAGGTTCGATTCCTGTCCTCGGCACCAAAATTTAATTGTCAGTGGTCGGTGGTCAGTTGTCAGCAACGACCACCGATCTTTGTTAACCGACAAGCGAGTTGATATTCTTGAACGCGTAGATGAAGAGCGAAGTAAAGGTCATTTCACCGACCCAAAAAGAGATACATTTGCAGATCGACGCCGATACCGTAAGGGAGGCGTACGGCCGCGTGAGCCAGAAGTATGCTAAGCGCGCGAGCGTTCCGGGATTTCGAAAGGGCCTGGTTCCGCTCGACGTCGTGCGGCTGCGCTTTAAGGAAGAGATCAAGAGCGACGTGCTGCAGGATGTTATCCCGCAGATGGTCACTGACGCCATCCGCGAACACGACCTGCACCCTCTGGCCGAGCCTGACCTGCATTTGGAAGATCACGAAACGGTCAAGGTCAACGGCAGTGAGCCGCTGAAGCTGCACGTCCACGTTGAGGTGATGCCGGAGATACCCGAGCCGACCTATAAAGGCATTGAGGTAACGCGTCGCGTCAAGCCGGTCGAGAACGGCGAGGTCGAGGACCTGATCGCCGAACGTCTTCAGCGTGAGGCGGCGTTGATACCGGTCGAGGGTCGAGCGTCGAAGGTCGGTGATACGGTCATCGTCGATCTTGAAGGCCGGTTTGACGAGACGCCCGATGCCGAGCCGATCACCGCGACGGATCTTGAGATCGTCCTGGGTGACGAACTGATCGAGAGTTCGTTTACCGAGAATCTCGCCGGCGTTAGGCAGGACGAAGACAAGGAATTTACCGTTGCATATCCGGAATCGTTCACATCGCCTGCCCTGGCCGGGAAGACTGTCCACTACAAGGCCAAGGTCAAATCTGTCGGCGTATCGGAGGTTCCCGAATTGAATGACGAATGGGCGAAAAGCCTCGACGAAGGCTATAGATCGCTCGCCGACCTAAGAAAGCGACTCAAAGCGGACCTGGAGAACGTGTCCGCGGCAGACGCGGATTCTCGGGTGCGAAACAACGCCGTGGCAAAATTGATCGAGACGAATCCGTTCGAGGTGCCGAATACGCTGATCGAAACTCAGACAAGGAACCTGCTCAATGATTTCGCCCGAGATCTGCAGCAGCGAGGTGTTGACCTGAATCAGGTCGAGCAGAGCTTTATCGAGATGGCGTATTCAAATATGCGTCAGCAGGGCGAGCGTGACGTTCGCGGGGCGATATTGCTGGATAAGATTGCCATGGCTGAAAACGTCGTGGTGTCGGACGATGAGGTCAATGCCGAGGTCGCTAAGATGGCGGAATACTACCGGACGACGCCCGAAGAGATGCGGTCACAGATAGAGAAACAAGGCGGCGGGATCGAAAACATCGGGAACAATCTGCGGACTCGAAAGTCGGTCGAGGCATTGATGGCTCATGCGAAGGTGACCGAGGGCGCCTGGGTCGATGAGGCGGCCGCGGCGGCGGTGCCGGCTGACAAGCCGAAAAAGAAACCGGCGGCGAAGAAGGCCGCGAAAAAGTAGCTTGCAAAACGGGATAAATGGTGTAAAATCATCTCGCGTATGGCAATCGCCATATTTTCAACAACTTATCCCGAACTAATTCAAGCGTTACGTAAACTCTGAGAGAGAAATACATATGGCATTAGTCCCAATGGTCGTCGAGCAAACGTCGCGTGGCGAACGCGCCTTCGATATCTACTCGCGGCTCCTGAAAGACAGCATTATCTTCATCGGAACCCCGATCGACGACCAGATCGCGAACCTGATCGTCGCACAGCTCTTATTTCTCGAGGCCGAGGATCCGGAGCGTGATATTAACCTCTATATCAACTCGCCCGGCGGCGTGATCACCGCGGGAATGGCGATCTACGACACGATGCAGTTCATCAAGAACGATGTGACGACCATCTGTGTCGGCCAATGCGCCTCGATGGCGGCGTTGTTGCTGTGTGCCGGATCAAAGGGCAAGCGGTTTGCCTTGCCGAATGCTCGAGTTCTGATCCACCAGCCTTCGGGCGGGGCTCAGGGACAGGCGACGGACGTGCGCATCATGGCCGAAGAGATACTGCGTATGCGTGAACAGACATCGACGATCATTGCTAAGCACAGCGGCCAATCATTCGACCAGGTAGAGAAGGACGTTGAACGTGACCGCATCCTTACCGCCAAGCAGGCGAAAGAGTACGGCCTGATAGACGAGGTGATCGAACACAGGGAAGCAGCCAAATGAGCACTTTTCGCGGCCCAGAGGAATTACTGACGTGCTCATTCTGCGGCAAATCGCAGAATGATGTCCGCAAGCTGATCGCCGGCCCTGGCGTCTACGTCTGCAATGAGTGCATCGATATTTGCAACGAGATCATTAATGATGACGAGCAGACGGCAAGCTCAGCGGTCAGAACGAGCCTGCCGAAACCGGATCAGATCAAGGCCTTTTTGGACGAATATGTCGTAGGGCAGGAAGAGTCTAAGAAGCGCTTGTCGGTCGCAGTTTACCAGCATTACAAGCGGCTGGAACTGGCAAAACGCAAGGGCGATGTCGAGCTCCAGAAATCGAATATCCTCCTGATCGGCCCGACGGGAACGGGGAAGACACTGCTCGCCCAGACGCTTGCGCGCCAACTCAGCGTGCCGTTCTGCATCGTAGATGCGACCAGCCTGACGGAAGCAGGATATGTCGGTGAAGATGTTGAGAACATTCTCTTTAGGCTCGTTCAGGCTGCCGGCGGCGACCTGGAAAAGGCGCAGCAGGGCATCATCTACATTGACGAGATCGACAAGATCTGCCGCAAGGATGACAATCCGTCGATAACGCGTGATGTGTCGGGCGAAGGCGTACAGCAGGCCCTTTTGAAGATCCTTGAGGGAACTGTCGCCAATGTCCCGACGGCGGGCGGCCGAAAACATCCTCAGCAGGACTTTCAGCAGTTGGATACGACGAACATCCTGTTCATCTGTGGCGGGGCCTTTATCGGACTCGAAAAGGTCGTTGAGAAGCGGCTGCGGGCCAAATCGCTGGGTTTCAAGGCCGAGGTCAAGAGCACCAAGCAGCGGGCGGCGGACGCGATCAGCAAGCTCGAACCCGAAGATCTCATCCACTACGGCCTGATACCGGAATTCGTCGGCCGTCTGCCCGTGATCGGGACGCTCCGAGAGCTCGACGCCGGTGCGCTGATGACAATTCTGACAGAACCGAAGAATGCACTGATAAAGCAGTATCAGCGCAAATTCGAGTTCGACAACATCAGCCTGAAATTCACCGATGGAGCCCTACATGCGATCGCCGATGCCGCCCACAAACGCAAGGTCGGAGCTCGCGGGCTGATGATGATCCTCGAAGAAGTTCTGCTCGATTCGATGTACGTCCTGCCTTCGCAAAAACAGGTAAACGAGATCATCGTTACCAAAGAGATGATCGAGCGCAAGGTGCCGGTTTTCGAGGTCGTCACACGCACCGAAGAGGCGGCCTAGAAAGCAAACTCGCCCTTTCGCAGCATAGCGTGAACCAATTGTGTTTGCCGCTCGCCTTATCGTGCCTGATCACGAAAACTTCCCAGTCACTTGCGAACAGGTCGTTGTTGATGTGCCGACTATCAGGACGAGGGCTGCTTAGTTCGCAGCCCTTTTCGTTCCGGGTAAAGGTCTTATCTCTGAGTTTCATCTGGCTCTTGTTCCTATACATTTGAATCGGGGTCACGCGACCTTCTTCACCGCGTAAACGCGAACGCTGGCCGCGTAATCGTTTACGTTGTATCGCGTAAGGAGCTGGGCGAGCCGGTTCACGGCCGGGGCGGCAGACGTCGCGGCGGCCGGCGAACAGCAGCTTCCGCCACTTGTGGCGTCGCTTGGCGACGGGGAACAGCAGGCCGTCTGATTCTCGATCTTCGCGTAGCTGTTCAAGTCCGTGCCTGTCTCGATGACCTGCACGTCGGAAAAACCTGCTTCGATAAGCCCACGCTTGTATTCGTCGATCTGGATCGCACCGGCGATGCACCCGACATAGGCCATAACGTCCTCGCCCAGTTCCGCGGGGAGAGGCTGCTTGAGCGCGATATCCGTTACGGCGACCCTTCCTCCGGGCTTAAGGACGCGGGCGATCTCGCGAAACACCGCCTGCTTGTCCGGAGCAAGATTAATGACGCAGTTGCTCAGGATACAATCGACTGAACCGTCAGCAAGCGGCAGGTCGTCAATATTTCCCAAACGAAACTCGACGTTGTCGTACCCTTCGCCTCCATTCGCTTTCGCCGCGTTGCGACGGGCAAGGTCGATCATTTCCGGCGTCATGTCGATGCCGATGGCCTTTCCGGACGGCCCAACTTTTTGCGCCGCCAGGAAAACATCAAGGCCGCCTCCCGAGCCGAGATCCACGACCACCTCGCCTGCTCTCAAATTTGCCGTCGCCGTGGGATTTCCGCAGGACAACCCCATGTTTGCCTCGGCCGGTATCGACGCGAGCTGCTCGGGCGTGTAACCAAAAGCTTCGGCAACGGCCTTAACTCCGGGATCATTGCTGGAAAGATCGCTTCCCGCGACCGAACCGTATTTTGAACGGACTGCTTGTTCAATATTTTCTGACATAATGACTCACCTCTTTTTCTATATTCAATTACGCATATCCGTAATTGTCAATAAGAAGATATCTCGTCACAATAATTATGTCAAGCCATAAATGTAATGTGATAGAATATTTTTTGTATGGGCGTGACGAAGGGATTTAACGCAGAACTTTTCTTTTCGGCATTGGCGGATCGGACTAGGCTGCGGCTCCTGAACCTGATGCGTGACGGTGAGGTGTGCGTGTGCTTTTTTGCTGGAGCCTTGGGCACAAACAATCCGAAGATATCGCGGCACCTTTCATATTTGAAGCGGGCTCGTCTGGTAGAGGCACGGAGGGACGGGAAGTGGATGCACTATTCCATCCGGCGGCCGGATGACGAACAGGCGGCAGGCGTCTTCGACGCGACGATGAAGATGCTGGAGAGCGATGACGAAATGAAGCGGGACCGAGCGTTGTTCAGCGCGTTCTGCTGTTCGCCGGCGGCCCCGGTGATGATCGCCGGACGGAGTAAAGGCTGACAGCGTTGCGGCTCTGCCGCTCGATGTGCGGAAAAGCTGTGCTTTTCCGAAAAGCAATACAAGGTTTGCGGCTATGCCGCCGCTCCGGAGGAACGGCGGCATAGCCGCAAAGAGGTTATAGAGGCTTGCTGCGAAGCAGAGCTTCGCCGCACATCGAACGGCAGAGCCGCTAAGCTGAACTACGGTGCATAAACCGAATTCAACGGGCTGTCTGTGGGCAACCCGAACTGCAACGCGGTAAACGCACCGTTCGAACTGCTCAGCATGTACCAATGACCGTTTGACGGGCGATAGACCGCGATGTCGGTTATACCATCGCCTGTAAACTCACACGCAACCGGTATGTCGCCCGGGGCGCCGAATTGGCGGGCGAGCAGTCCCGTTCCCGAACTCCTGTCGATGTACCAGATGCCGGTCGACGGACGGTAGACTGCAATGTCGTTAGTGCCGTCACCATCGAAGTCACCTGAGACGGGTCGGTCACCGGCCATGCCCCACTGCCTGACAAAAAACGCTCCGTTCGAACTCCGTCTAATGTACCAGGTGCCGTTCGACGGACGGAAGACCGCCATGTCATTGATGCCGTCGCCATCAAAGTCGCCTGACACCGGCCGGTCGCCATCGGTGCCCCATTGAAGGACAATGAAGCCGCCATCCCGGCTGCTCATTACATACCAATGGCCGTTGGACGGACGGAAGACGGCGGGATCGGATAGGCCGTCGCCGTCATAGTCGCCGACGACCGGAATGTCTCCGGCCTGTCCCCACGATATCTCGGTGACGGTGCCGGTCTCGCTTCTGCGTATCTGCCAGACGCCGGCCGATGGCGTGAACATGGCAATATCGGCCATGGCGTCTCCATCGTAGTCGCCCTGCACGTTGATGTCGCCCGGGCGGCCGATCGCGACCGATGTGACCGTGTTATCACCGCTGTTTAGCAGATACCAGACGTTCGCCGCGTTGTCCGGAGCATCTGTAACGGAACGCATGACGCCGATATCTGAAGCGCCGTCGCCATTAAAGTCGCTTCGGTGATTTGCAGACAATATTTGGCCGCGTATCTCACCGTCAGGATTATTGACCGTCGCGACGTTGAAATACCACAAGCCGGCACGCAGCTCAGCGAGTTGGGCCGGCGTGATGTTAAAGAACTGGACGCCGCTGTTCGTCCCCGGCGTCGGCGAAGGGCTGTTTGCCAGTGTAAAGATCACAGGCCCGTTCTCGCCCGCTGCCGCAGGGCCATTGATAGTGCGGGTTGTGATCGCGCTCGACAGGTCACGCTGTGTGAGCCACACGGCTATTCGCAACGTGTTTGCAGTCGAGGGCGGGACAAGATTCACAAAGCCCATGCCGCGTCCGGGCGTGGTTACAGGCGGGACGACGCTCGCGCCCGTGAGATTGGCACGAAAGGTGCGCGGCGGATGCGGCGTGCCGGTCGGCGTTGGGGAGGAAGTCGGCGTCGGGTTAGGCGACGGCGGGACGTTCGAGAATGTCCCGGACAGCCGCGTTACGTTGCCGCTGCGCACCTCTATCGTCGAACCGCTGGCCACAACCGGACACACCACGGGCGTTGGCGCGTTGCCGCACGCCCAATGTCCGCCTCGATTGTGCAACGGAAATCCGCCGACAGGATTCCCGTCGACCACCACCTGCATCGGCGTATTTTCGGGAAGGTTGACATAAGAAACCCAGACATTGAGCGACCTAAAGCCTCCGTTCGTTCCGCCGGCCGGGCCGCCCGAGTGATAGGCGGCCATACCGCGCGGCGTGATGCCGTCGATCGGCGGGCCTGTTAATTCAGCCCATAGATGGACCGGTGGAACAGGCGTAACCGGCGGATGCGGTGTAGGCGAAACATTAGGCGTCGGTGAGTGTGGAGGTGTCGGTGAATGAGGCGGGCCGAATACGCCCGCCAGAAGGACCGCATTTCCGTTCCTGACGGAGACGTGGTCGCCGGCGACAACTGTCGGGACGGTTCCGCCGTTCGCTGTCGTCAAAAAGAGTCTCCAGGCATTTGACGCAGGGCCCGTCTGGGCCATCGCTCCGATATCCGTGTTATTCAAGAACACGCGATAGGGAGCCGGAGGCTGCGGGTTCAGATTGAACGCATCGACGCGCAAAACGCGGTCGGCCGCATTTGTCGGCCCGTAGAATGCCGAGCCCCAGAGGATGCCTGGCCCCGGAGACACGAGCGTCGCGGTCAAAGATGGAACGGTCCCGGCCTGCGCTTGTGTCCGGGTTGTCACGGCGTCAAGCACGGCGGGGGCGGCAGCCCAGATACCGACGGCGGCGAGAAGCGCTCCGATAAATATCGATCTGCGCACGTTCTCGGAAAGACGTGTCATAAACATTGCTATTTCCTTCCTTACAAAGACTGGTTCCCCTTGTAGCTTAGACGGACAGTATCGCCAAAAAGACGGACTATTTCGCGCGAATGATAGCTCAGGTTTGCCGATCCTGCAAGCGCCGGACCAGCCCGGCGCCTACCAGGGAATGCGAAGTGATAATTCTAAAATCCGGATGCAAATCGTCCTTTATAAGACGGCAGAGAAACCGATAGTCTTAACACGCAATATTGCTGTTGCTTTTGGCGGGTGATTTTGCGTAAATAGACTTATTCCGATAATCCGACGCGTCCGCATTTGCGCCGTGCGAAGCGGGACGTTCCCAGTTCAATATGCAGGAATTTTCAGACCAGAGGCCGGCCGACATCGAGCGATTTCCGATGGTGCCGATACGGGACGTGGTCATCTTTCCGTTTACAAAAGTTGCATTCAAGATCGGTCGCTCGTCTTCGGTCAAGGCGCTCGAGCAGGCGATGGCCGGCGAACGGCAGATATTTTTGGCTACGCAGCACGATGCTTCGATCGATGAGCCGACGGCCGATGATGTGTTCGCTGTCGGAACGCTCGGGCGGATATTGCAAGCCCAGCGCCTCGACAACGGCCAGATCAAGGTCGTGGTCGAAGGGCAGATCCGCGGCCGCACGGTCCGCACGGAGCAGGAGTCGGATGGGATGTTCTATGCCTACGTTCGGCGGATCGGCGGAACGGACGAGTCAGGCTATCGTACCGACGGGCTGCTGCAGAAGGTGCACGGCCTCGTTGAGCAGTTCCTCAGAATGTCGCCGGATGCGTACTCCGATGCGTTGCACGCCAGCCTGCGTGGGACGACGGCCGGGCAGATAGCTGATTCGATGGCATCGCATCTTAAGATCGAGATTGATGAAAAACAGGACCTGCTGGAGACGTTCTCGGTCTATGACCGCTTGCAGAAGCTGATCGAGCACCTCGAAGCTGAGATCGAGAAACGGCAGCTTGACCGCAATATTCACGCACGCACCAAGAAGCAAATGGACAAGCACCAGCGTGAGTATTATCTAAACGAGCAGATCAAGGCCATTCATAAGGAGCTCGGACGCAAGGACGAGAAGGCCGAACTCGAGGATCTGAAACAAAAGATAGAGAACGCCGGCATGACCGACGAGGCCGTGGAAAAGGCGATGCAGGAGTTCGCACGCCTTGAGGCGATGCCGCCGATGTCAGCCGAAGGCACAGTCTCTCGGACGTACCTCGATTGGCTGATAAACGTTCCCTGGCGGGAGCGGACCGATGAGCTTGACGACCTCGGTGAGGCTGAAAAGATACTCGACGAGGATCATTACGGACTGGAAAAGATCAAGGAGCGAATACTCGAATTCCTCGCTGTCCGACAACTCGTCAAAAATCCGAAGGGAACGATCCTCTGCTTCGTGGGCGCACCGGGCGTCGGCAAGACGTCACTCGGCAAATCTATCGCCCGCGCAACGGGGCGTAAGTTTGTGCGGCTCGCGCTGGGCGGCGTTCACGACGAGGCGGAGATACGCGGGCATCGCCGTACGTATATTGGTTCGATGCCTGGTCAGATCATCCAGTTGATGAAGCGAGCGGGCACGACCAATCCCGTGATGCTCCTGGATGAGGTCGATAAGCTCGGACGCGACTTTCGCGGTGATCCTTCGGCGGCGTTGCTTGAGGTGCTCGACCCTGAGCAGAACTCAGCATTTCGCGACCACTATCTCGATATCGATTACGATCTGTCGCACGTTTTCTTTATAGCCACGGCGAACGTGCTGCACACGATACCGCCGGCCTTGCAGGACAGGCTCGAGATACTAAATCTGTCGGGCTACACCGAGCGAGAGAAGGTCGAGATCGCAAAGCGGCACCTCATCTCGAAACAGTGTGAGAACAGTGGGGTTGACTGTAGCCGCGTGACATTTACCGATGATGGGATCCTTGAGATGATCCGCCATTACACGCGTGAGGCCGGGGTTCGGAATCTCGAACGCGAAATAGGCTCGTGTCTCAGGAAGATCGCGCGGCAGTTCGTGGCGACTGAGACCAAGGATGATTTTCGCGTCGTGATCGACGCCGAGAAGGTGCAGGAGTTGCTTGGCACGATAAGATTCCGCAAACAGGACATTGCTCGAACGAGCGAGATAGGCCTCGTCAACGGCCTTGCGTGGACCGAGGTAGGCGGCGACGTTTTGCAGGTCGAGGCGACGTTGGTAAAAGGAAAAGGCGACGTGACCCTTACCGGCAAGCTCGGCGAGGTGATGCAGGAATCGGCGAAGGCCGCGCTCACGTGCGTCCGCACGAGGGCTGAGGAACTAGGTATCGATCCTGCGGACTTTAAGGAAAAGGACCTCCACATACACGTGCCGGAGGGAGCTATTCCAAAGGACGGCCCGTCGGCCGGTATCACAATGGCGACGGCGATGGTGTCAGCCCTGACCCGGAAACGGGCGCGGCACGACGTGGCGATGACAGGCGAGATAACGCTTCGGGGCAAGGTGCTGCCGATCGGCGGCGTAAAGGAGAAATTGCTGGCTGCGCACCGGTTTGGCCTCAAGACGCTTATCTTGTCCAAAGAGAATGAAAAAGACCTAGTCGATGTGCCCGAAGAAGTCCGTGATGACCTGACGATCCACATTGTCGATACCATAGATGAAGTGCTCAAATTTGCTATCGAACCCGAGATCGCGGCTGAGCAGTTGGATATTCCGCAAGTCTGGAGCCCCGACGCGACCTCGGCCGAGATCGCCGCGACCATAGAATAGTTCAGGAGTACAGCAATGAACCGAGAAGCCTCAGCCGAACTGATAATGAAGCTCTATGACCTTCGCCGCGAGGAGAAGATGCGCGAGGCGAGGGCGTGGTTCGTGTCCTTTTTCCCAGAGAGTGCCGAAGACATCCTTAAGGCGATGATCGATGCCGAAACGAGCGCAAAGTACCGTATGGTCTCGACCTATTGGGACATGGCGGCGAGCTTTGTAAACCGTGGAGCGATCGATGAGGATATGTTCTTTGATTCGGCCGGTGAGATATGGGTCGTGTTCTCAAAGATACAACCGTTTGTTGCCCAGATGCGCGAGACGCTCGGTAACGCGAATTATCTTAAACACCTCGACGACCTGGTGATGCGCCAGCCAAATGCACTTGATACGCTCGCGCAGCGTCGCGAGATGATGAAGCGCTGGATGGAGGCTCGGGCCGAAATGGCAAAGTCGGCGTGAAGGTCACGTCTGCTGAATTTGTTTACAGCGCATTCGAGCGTTCACACTGGCGACACGATGGCCGGCCGGAGATAGCATTTCTCGGGCGTTCTAACGTAGGAAAATCGTCGCTCATCAACTCGCTGCTTCAGCGAAAGGGCCTCGCCCGAACGTCAAATACTCCGGGGCGAACGCAGAGCATCAATTTCTTTCTCATAAACGACGATTTCTACTTTGCCGACCTGCCGGGCTACGGTTATGCGAAGGTCTCAAAGGCGATGCGGAGCGACTGGGGCAATATGGCCGAGGAATACCTGACCGCTAGAGACGAGCTTGCGTTGTGTGTGCAGCTTATCGATGCGCGGCACAAACCGAGCGTGCTCGACCATCAGCTAAATGAATGGCTCGTCCATCATAACAAGCCACATTTGGTGGTGGCGACCAAGGCCGACAAGCTTTCACATAATGAACTCCAGCGTCTTATGGAGGGCGTTCGAAATGAGCTCAAAGACACGAAGATCATCGCGTACTCCTCGCAGACGGGCCGCGGCCGTGACGAGGTCTGGGCAGGGCTTGAGGCGGCAATGAGAAAAACTTGATTTTTTTGTTGCTTTTGTGACAGCAATGGTGTAAATATTTAGACAATCCCTTTAGTTCAGGGTTTCTCAAGGGCCAAAGGGTCCGTTTCACGGCATACTACATACGATCCGTACGATTTTCTCCGCCTCTTAACACACTTGCCAAATCTGTCGCGTAGATGCGCGGGAAAATCACAAATCTTTAAGAGCGTTCAAATGAAGGACTACCTTCCAACTTAATCATGGCAACAAAATCCACACAGGGCCGCCGATCGAAGGCCGCTGAAGCCGACGTCGAGACAACTAACGACGCCGAGATCGAAACTCCCGCAGCCGAGGCCCCCGAAGCTCCGCCCGCTGCTAAATCCAACGGCAAGGCCGCCTCAGAGGAAGGTAAACTCGACCTCGCCGGCCTGAAGGACATGTCCATCAGCGAACTCACTCACATCGCAAAGGAGATGGGCATCGAGGGCGCGACGGGATTGCGCAAGCAGGAGCTTATTTTCAAGGTCCTCGCGGCGCAGACCGAGAAGAGCGGCCTGATATTCAGCGAGGGCGTACTCGAAACGCTGCCTGATGGCTTCGGATTTCTCCGTGCACCGGAATATAACTATCTGCCTGGGCCCGACGATATCTACGTTTCGCCGTCGCAGATACGCAAGTTTGACCTGCGCACCGGGGATACCGTTTCTGGACAGATCCGTCCGCCGAAGGAAGGCGAGCGCTACTTCGCCCTCATCAAGGTCGAAGCGATCAACTTTGAGGCCCCCGAGCAGTCGCGCGAGAAGGTATTTTTTGACAACCTTACGCCGCTCTATCCCGACGAGCAGTTGACGATGGAGATCGACAGCGATCCGGAGAGGATCGCCGCCCGCGTTATCGACCTCGTCACGCCGATAGGCAAAGGCCAGCGTGCCCTTATCGTCGCGCCGCCTCGCACCGGTAAGACGATGATGCTGCAGACAATGGCAAATTCGATCACGGAGAATCACCCCGAGGTCGTGCTCATCGTGCTGCTCATCGACGAGCGGCCCGAAGAGGTCACCGACATGCAGCGCACCGTGCGCGGCGAGGTGGTGAGCTCGACCTTCGACGAGCCCGCGACGCGCCACGTGCAGGTCGCCGAGATGGTGATCGAGAAGG
>CAZMQR010000023.1:0-8580 GCA_964568325.1 uncultured Chloracidobacterium sp.
TCCGCGAACGTCCCGCTACACGTATTGCATCCGTTGCCCGGGGGCGGCGTCGGCGACGGCGACGGAAGGGGACAGCACCAACCCGGATTCTGAATACTTGCTGTCGTATTCGCGGGACACTGGTTCGACAGCGGCATGCGTACGGCATTTGCACAAAGGGTTGGACACCCAAGATAGAACTTCCTGTAAAATCTGATTTCGCAGTCTTCACAAGGGAACCCAGGGTTCGCCGTTTGTTCGCACCTAAAGGCCACGGCCCCCTCCGTGCCGTAGTCTAGGTCTATTCCCCCAGGAGGAGTGTTGGTCGCGATTGAATCGTCCGGTGGTCTGTCACATATGCCTGGGAAATAACATCCATCATTTGAGAGGCTTGCGCATGCGATCCGATCCCCGTGGGGCCGGAACGCCACACACAACCTCCCGGGTCAGTTTCCGGCTGGTTGAAGTTCAATCCTATGTCAAAAAAAAAAGAATCGCGGACGGTTTGGAGTGAGACTGCTGGTCGGTAACGAAAGGACGGGTGGTCCGTTATCCTCGATGACGAATACAGATCGGCCCGATTCCGGGTCTTTGCGGGTTCGCCGGCCCATGAACCATCCGGTGTCGTCGGTGAAGCCAACTTGTCTTATATCGAGGATCACTTTCTCGATATCTTCTATGCCTTGTTCGCGAGCGTATTTCGTCCAATAGTCAACCATGGTCGTTGGGGCTTTAAGCGTAATCCGGTCTCCGGCCGGCAATATCTTAATAGCTGAATGCCGGAGTTCGACCGTGATCACGATTCCCGCCGTTTCAGGAGTAGCCTCCTTAGCTCCGTATTTAGGCTCCTTAAGCATCAAGTTGATCAACAGCGAATTGATGTCCTTGCCGGACATATTAGTGACATCTAAACTGATCCTTCGAAGCCAATCAGGCCCTGCTTGTGCTTCTCTGCTTGGCATCTCCTGACCATCGATTCTTATTCCAACCTGAATAGGAGTGTTTGAATAAATGAACTTGGCCGGCTGTTCGACCCGGCGGAGCTTGTCCTGTGCACCACAGACGAAGACAGCGCAAATAATCGCGAGCAATACCGCTGCTCCTTTTGTAATCGTTTTAAATATCATCTCTCCTCCTCTCGCGGGAGCGCGGGAGCGTCGCCAAAAGAAGGTTGTTTGGTCTTGGCAGGCTAAACAACCGGGAATGTTGTTCGTAAAATACGCCCGCCGGGAATAAATGTCAACATGTCGATGCTCTGTTGTAAGTAGCACATCATATGTCCGGTAGTTGTACTATCAACATAGGCATAAACGGCGTGGGGAGTAGTGGCTACAAACATATAGCTGCTGGGTGGGCGACAGCTGCTGCCTACATTCACGCGAGAAGGCTTGATCTCGAACCCAATATTCGTCGCGGCCTTGCCGTTTAGAAACAGATCGACGCGGTATTTGCCCGGTGTCCAGCGGCCATCGGGGCGGCCGGTGAAATTGACGCGGTTTTGGCCCTCTTTGGTCGTGTAGCTGGCGGTCACGACCTTGGTCTCTGCCTTGACTCCCGAGACATTGACGGCGACGAAATTCATCTTGACCGTGACCTTTGCCGTGGCGTCGAGCAGCACGACGCAATGAATCGGAATATCGGTTGTCGCGAATTCACTGACCTGCTCGCCCGCCTTGCCGTTGCCGTCGTCCTTGGCGAGATAGACTTCTTCGACGGCCGGAGCGGCGGCCGGACCAGCCTGTGACCAAGCGGCAAATGGGAATGCGGCAAGCATTAGGAACATCAAAATAGAACTTCGCATAGTAGGCCACTACTTTGAACCACAGACGCCCTATTCGGTTGCATCGCCGCACGCATAGTTTTTAGCCCCGTGCGGCGGTATCATTGTTCAAATATCGAATGCTGCCAATATTCTCGCGTCGATCCTACATACTGTTCGCACTCGGTTTTGTGCCGCTCTCGCTGTCGTGGGGCGTAGCAGAACTGCGGTACGGTGTGTTGGCGTTTGACGTGCTGCTGATCGCCGTAGCACTGGTAGATTTTCTGTTGAGCCGTAAGAGAAAGGACGACTTGGTCTTGACGCGCGAGTTTGACCGGCGGTTTGCGATCGGTGACCCGTCGAAGGTCAGCCTGCTGATCGAGAACCAGTCATCATCCGACATGCGGCTTCGGATCAAGGACGAATATCCGTCACGGATGCGTCTCGCCGAGGAACGTGAGGCGGAATTTACGGTGTTCGCACACGGCACAGCGGAGTATTATTATCACCTGACCCCGAAGAAGCGAGGAGCATACACATTCGGCCAGACAGCGGTCAGATTCCTGTCACGGCTCGGCCTCGTCTGGTGCCCGACCACGCTCGGCGAACCGCAGACGGTCAAGGTCTATCCCAACATGCGGCGTGCCCGCGAGATGGAATTAAAGGCCCTCGGTGCACGGTCATTCCTGGCGATCCAGCGGCGTTCGATCAGGCGTGGCGAAGGCCGTGAATTTGAATCTATGCGCGATTACGTCCGCGGCGACGAGCTGCGGCACATCTCGTGGACGGCGACGGCCCGGCGAAATAAACTCACCACGCGCCAATACCAGATCGAACGCGACCAGACCGTGATGATCGCCATCGACGCCGGCCGTCTGATGACGGGCCGCATCGAGGACGAAACAAAATTCGACACTGCGATCCACGCATCGCTCGCGCTGATGTCGGCGTGTGCGAGGGCCGGCGATAATTGCGGGCTGCTCGTCTTTGGCCGACGGGTTCGCCGCTTTCTGCCGCCAAAACGCGGCGTCGAGCACATCGACGCCGTGCTCGAAGCGCTCTTCGACGTCGAGCCCGAGATAGTCGAGCCGTCCTACGCACGCGGCTTTCAATACATCGCGTCGAACCTCAAGAAACGCTCATTCATCGTGATCCTGACCGACCTCGTCGATAAGGAAAGCTCAAAGGAATTGATCACATCGCTAAAACTGCTTCGTCCGCGTCACCTGCCGCTGGTCGCAACCATCGGCGACCGCGACCTGAACGCCGCAGTCAGCCGACAGCCTGCGGACCTTAACGAAGTATTTACCCAATCCGCCGCCGAAGAGATAATCCATCAACGCAGCGCGGCCCTCCGCATCGTAGAATCAATCGGCGGCCTCGCGTTGGATGTCACGGCAAAAACGCTCGCTCCCCGTCTCCTCGAAAGCTATCTGCGCGTGAAAGAAAGAGGACTGCTCTAATATGCTGACGCAGCTTTTCTCTTGCTCGTGGGATTTTGCCGGGATATCATTATCGAATGAGCACAGTGATCGACATCGAGACCGCTGTTAAAAGTCTTTCACGGAGCGATCTGACGACCTTTCGAGATTGGTTCATGGACTTTGATGCAGACGCGTGGGACAAGCAGCTTGAGGAAGACGTAAATGCGGGTCGCCTCGATGATCTCGCCGACGAGGCGATTCGTGATATGCGCGAAGGGCGCTGCACGGAACTGTGAAACACCGCGCGAGTAGCAAGTTTTGGAAGTTCTACGACGAACTTCCGGAGAATATTAAAGAACTCGCCGACGAGAGTTTCGAATTGCTGAAGAGCGACCCACTACATCCTTCGTTACATTTCAAGAAAGTTGGTCGCATGTGGTCATCTCGAGTAGGAATTCACTATAGAGCAGTTGCGGTCGAAGATGGAAACGACCTCATTTGGTTCTGGATCGGACATCATAGTGAATACGACAGATTGATCGACCGGTTCTAGTGGACGGTTTGTCGCATTCGCGAATTGTGTATCATAGGGCCTAATATGCCTCAAGGCCCGGTTATACTTATACTTTACACGACCAAATATCGTCTCGGTGGGCATCAGTTCCCGGTGGTCGCCAAGACGATGGCTGAGGAGAAGCGGCCAGCCGGCGTCGCCGCTGTCACGCGTGCCGTCGAGTCAAAACGCGACGTTCTGCATGCTATAGCCGAGATCCGCGAGGCGGGCATTGCGATAAAGGAGTTCATCTTTGTCGGCCATTCGGGAATGTACGGGCCGATGTTCGGCACCGTCGCGTTTCCCGAGCAGTTCTCGCCGTATGAGTGGGAGCAGATGAAAATACCGTTTGCCGATGACGGCGCGGCGTACTTTTATTGCTGCCGTTCGGCACGGTGGTTCGCTCCGTTTTTTGCGAGGACGTTCAACGTGCCCGCCTACGGATTTTTTTGGTACACGACGTTCTCGCGATGCAAGACGAAATTCGTCTCGGCAGGTGACAGCACGGCCGCGCCGCTTTACACGATCGGCTGCAAGGGCCGCAAATCGCACGGTCTTGTCGGTGCGGCCAAAAAGCGTCTCGGCCTTGAGCCCGCCGAGGCGATGAAGCGTTTCGAGCCGCGTCCGCCGGACGGCGACACGTCTTACGACCACGTCGCGGAATTATACGACGCGGCGTTTCAGGACATTCGCGTGCGGCAGGACGAGTGGAATTGGCTGGGCCGTCACCTACCCGAAGGCAGCATCGACGTTCTCGACATCGGCTGCGGCAACGGCGCGTTGCTAAACGCGCTGGCCGACCGCATCGTTTCAGGAACCGGCGTTGACGAATCGAGCAAGATCATCGAGTGCGCGAGGCTTAAGAACGCCGAGCACGACCACCTGAGATTCGAAAAGATCGACGGTCCAGTGCTGCCGTTCCCCGACAACTCGTTCGATTGCGTCACGTCGCTGATGTCGTTCCGCTATCTCGATTGGGACCCGCTGCTGGCCGAGATCAAACGAGTGACGCGGCCGGGCGGAAAATTCTTGATAATCGATATGGTCACGGTGCCCGTTGCGGTCAGCGAATATCCTCGGCTCCTCGCGGACAAGCTGCGGACTATGAAAAATCAGAAGGCGAACGCGCGTTTTGACGCTGCTCTTAAGAAGCTCGTCTCGCATCCCGACTGGAAAAAGATGCTCGAATACAATCCGATCCGATCCGAGCACGAGGTGAAGTGGTACCTCGAAAGCCGCTTTGCCGGGCAAAAAATGGAGATCCTCAATATGGCATGGCACTCGCGCATCGTTGCCTTTGACAGCGGCCCGGTCGAGACAGGTGTCGAGGCTAAGCTCACCTATCCGTAGGAATTGCCTACGAAATACACGAAAGCAGCGAATAGGAGTTGAGCACCACTTCGTGTGTTTCATGTATTTCGTGGGAAAATCTTTCCATGCGGTTAGGCATTATCGACTGGGGCATCGGCGGCGTTAGCATTTATAAGCTGATAAAGGAACGCCTCTGCGACGTCCCGATCACATACTTCTCCGATACCGGCGTCACGCCCTACGGCAAGATGGCGAGGGAGGAACTCATCGCGCGGCTCAACGAAGTGATTCGATATCTCAAGTGGCGCCGCGTGACGCACATCGTGATCGGCTGTAATGCTGCGAGCACGGCATTGCCGTATATCGACAAAGCCGGCCTCAAGGTCGAGGGCGTGATTGAGCCTACCATTGCGTTCACGGCAAAGCTCAAACCTGAGAGCCTTGGCGTCATCGGCGGCCGACGGACAATTCTGTCGGGCGTTTATCGACGCGGATTCGCGCACCGCGGCATCGACGTTGTTCAACGCATCGCCCAGCCCTTGTCCGGCATGATCGAGGGCGGTGACACGAGTTCTGAGCAACTAAATCACGAGGCGAAACGCATCCTCGCCCCGCTTGGCAACTGCTCACACATTCTCCTCGCATGCACCCACTATCCCGCGATCACGCGGGTTCTGCGACGATTTGTCTCACCGCAAACGCAATTCGTCGATCCTGCTGCAGAGATGGTTAACATCGTCCGTCGATGGCGGCTGCGGCCGGGCGGCCATGACGAGTTCCTAACCTCAGGCTCCGCCGCCTCGATGCGTCGTGCTGCGAAGAACGCATTCGGCGTTGCCCTGCAAAGTTCCCGCGTTTCATCCGTTCTAAGTTGACTGCCTTTTGGCCGTCGAGGTGGAACTTATGAAACAGATCATCGCAATGACAATCGTCCTCGCTGCGGGTGTCGTGAACACGGCATTCGCCGGAGAGCTTCCGGCCGGGAAGTGGCGGCTCGTCAAATATGACTTTGGCTCGGGCTTTTTCAGGCCGCCGGAGGGCCAGCCGATCACGTTCAGCGTCAACCGCAATGGCGGCGTCGGCGGCAGCACGGGCTGCAACGTGTATGCAGGCGATTACACCTATGAGAATGGCAAGTTTAGGGTCAGCGACCTGATCCAGACGATGATGGCCTGCGAAGACCCGACGCCGGGATTTGAGGGCAAGTATCTTGAGGTGCTGAGGTCGGCGACCGAGTTCAAGGTGAGAAGGTCGAGGCTCGTTGTCG
Source organism: uncultured Chloracidobacterium sp. (assembly GCA_964568325.1). GTDB lineage: Bacteria > Acidobacteriota > Blastocatellia > Pyrinomonadales > Pyrinomonadaceae > OLB17. The sequence goes on from CAZMQR010000023.1 coordinate 6,294, forward strand.
AGGACAAAGCGACGAAGCGGAAGCTCGAATTCAAAGCAGAACCCCCTGCGTAAGCTGGGGGCGAGTTCGTCGGTGTGCGTTAGGAGCAGTCTTGCCGCCGTCGCGTTACAAACGCGACTACCGCCCGCTTACGCAGGCGGTTGTGCCCTGCTTCCCGCGAATAGCAGATACGAATACATCGCCAGCCCGGTGCCGACGCCGAACGCGACCTTGACCGATGCGAGCAGGTCCGATGGCGAGATAAAACCCTCGATGATTCCAGCGATCACCAAAAAGAACGCACAGCCGACAACGATCTTTGCGGCCTCGACGCCCTTCTTCTTTAATGCCTGCACGCGCGTCAGGTCGCCCGGGTCAATGATCGCGTAGCCGATCATCATTCCCGCACCGCCGCAGAAGAATATGCACGAAAGCTCTATCACGCCGTGGCCGACGACAAAACTCGCCAGTGCGTTACCGAACGGCGGATTGAGCTTGTAGCATGCTCCAAAAACGCTGCCGAGGCGAGCGCCCTCGAACGCCAGATCATAAAACGAACCGATCCCGAGGAAAACGCCCATCGCGAATACACGCATCGTAACCAGGATATTGTTAGAGAGTATCTGCGTGGCCCCGATCTGGTTTGCCTCGTTGAGGCTCAGCCACCAATACTCGTTCGACACGATCTGGTCCGTCACGCCTGACAGCATTACAAAATGCGTGAAATCCGTGTCGATCCATGTCGCGGTAAAGCCAAACAAAGCGAAGCCCAGATACAGGCCAAACGCCACGGCCATATAACGCCAATTCTTTCGCCACGTCCTCGGCAGTTCCTCTGCAAAGAATCGAGCGATCAGCCCCGCACCGTCGCCCTCGGCCCGATAGATCCGCCCGTGTGCCCGAATCACGAGGCTGTTCAGATAGTTGATCAGCTTCGGGTCCCGCGTCTCCGCCCTCGCGATCGCCAGATCAGCCGCCGCCCGCCGGTACAATTCGCCAAACTCCTGCACCTCAAGCCGCGACAGCCTCCGAAGCCCGAGGGCGGCCTGCATATCCAACAACTCCTCCAGCCGCTGCCAGTTGTCCTTACGCTCGTTGAGGAAACGGTTCATCAGATTTTCGATTTTAGATTTGCGATTTGCGATTTATCAAATTGAGCTTATTCCATGTATGCAATTGCAAATCGGAAATCGAAAATCGAAAATTGCTGTGTGTCAGACGAAGTCCGTAAATATCATGAGGAAGACGAGATCGGTAAGACCTACGATCTCCGTATTGCCCGGCGTCTGCTGCGATACCTAAGGCCCTATTGGCCGATGGCGGCAACGGCACTGGGCCTCACGCTCTTGACCAATGTCCTGATCTCGACCCAGCCGTATTTTACAAAGATGGCTGTGGACGATTACATCGCCCCAAAGCGTGTTGACGGCGTGTGGCTGTTTGCGCTCGCCTTCTTTGGGGTCTTCCTGTTTCGATTCATCTTCTCTTACGCGCAGGAGGTGCTGCTCAATAATGTCGGCCAGCGCGTGATGTTTGACCTCAGGACTGAGCTTTTTACAAAGCTCCAGCGGCAGGAGGTCGCATATTTTGACAAGTATCCCGTCGGCCGGACGATGACGCGGCTGACCTCAGACGTCGATGCATTGAACGAACTGTTCACCTCCGGCGTGATCGACGTGCTCGGCGATCTGGTCGTGATATTCGCGATAGTCGGCATTATGTTCTGGCTCGACTGGAAGCTCGCCCTCGTGTCCCTCGTGACCGTGCCGCTTCTCTTTGTAGCGACAAACTGGTTTCGCAAGCACGCCCGCCGCGGGTTTGACCGGGTTCGGACCCGCAACGCTCGACTCAATGCCTTTTTGCAGGAATATCTGTCGGGAGCCCAGACGGTGCAGTTGTTCAATGCGGAGCAAAAGGTACAGGGGCGTTTTCGCGACATCAATGACGATTACCGAAACGCCAATATTGAGACGATCTTTTATTACGCGGTCTTTTATCCACTGGTCGATTTTATTGGTGCGGTCGGCATCGCGGTCGTGATATTTTCCTTTGGATATGAACATCTGAGCGGCCTCTCGGCCGGCGGAGCGGCGTTGACGGTCGGTATCCTCGCGAGTTTTATTCAGTATTCGCTGCAGCTCTTCCAGCCGATACGCGACTTGTCGGACAAATTCAATGTGCTACAGGCAGCCATTGTGGCATCGCATCGGATATTTGTGCTGCTCGATCGCGACGTCGAGGTCACATCGCCGGCCGGGCCCGTCGCGACCGGCAAGGCCATCGGGAAGATCGAGTTTCGCAATGTCTG
>CAZMQR010000023.1:8680-15450 GCA_964568325.1 uncultured Chloracidobacterium sp.
CCGGGCCCGTCGCGACCGGCAAGGCCATCGGGAAGATCGAGTTTCGCAATGTCTGGTTCGCTTACAAGGATGAGGATTGGGTGCTCAAGGGCGTGTCCTTCACGGCTGAGCCGGGCGAGAGCCTGGCTCTGGTCGGGCACACCGGCTCTGGCAAGACGACGATCACAAACCTCATCATGCGGTTCTACGATGTCCAGAAGGGAAGCATCCTGATCGACGGCGTCGATGTGCGCGAATGGGACTTGAGCGATCTGCGTTCGAGCTTTGCCGTCGTGCTCCAGGACGTATTTCTGTTCAGCGGGACGATCGAGGAGAACATTCGCCTCGGCAGCGGGGAGATAACGTCAGATCGCGTCCGTTGGGCAGCACGTGAGGTTCACGCTGATGAGTTCGTCACGCGGCTTGAGCTCGGCTATGACTCGCCGGTCGGCGAACGCGGCGCGGGCCTTTCGGTCGGGCAAAAGCAGCTGATCTCATTCGCCCGAGCGCTTGCCTTTGACCCGAAGATATTGATCCTGGATGAGGCGACGAGCAGTATCGACACCGAAACCGAACAACTGATCCAGCAGGCCGTCACGCGCGTGATGACCGATCGGACGTCGCTCGTCGTTGCACATCGCCTATCGACCATCCAACGCTGTGACCGCATTATCGTGATGCACCATGGCGAGATGCGCGAGATGGGCACACACAACGAATTACTGCGTCTGCGAGGCATCTATTGGCGGCTCTATCAACTCCAATACTCTGACGAGCAGCTGCACATATCTTCAGACGCGCTCAGCGACACGGCCGGGCTTGATCCCGGCCTGGCGACCTGAATGTCTTCAGTTTTGTGCTCGTTCGGCGTATAATGTTTGCTTGAACACTGTAATGCTGGAGAAAGTGAACGTGGCAGAAGCGGAGCCTGATTGCCCTTGGGCGGGCAAGGCGATCACCGTCGAACGCGTGGCGGATGCCAATCTGCCGACCGAGATCGGCGAGTTTCGTATCGCGGGCTACCGGTCGCTTACGAGTGACGAGGAGTTTGTCGCGATCTACAAGGGCGATCTCGATGGCGAGACACCGACGCTCGTGCGCATACATTCGCAATGTCTTACCGGTGACGTATTCGGGTCGGTCAAGTGCGACTGCGGCCCACAACTGCATCGCACCATGGAAATGATCGAGGCCGAGGGCCGTGGTGCGATCGTCTACCAGCAGCAGGAAGGCCGCGGCATCGGCATCATAAACAAGATCCGTGCCTACGCCCTGCAGGACCAGGGGGCCGACACGGTCGAGGCCAATGAAAAGCTCGGCTTTGCTGTTGACGCCCGCGACTATCGCCAATGCGCCGAGGTGCTCTTTGATCTCGGCCTCTGTAAAGTAAAGGTGATCTCAAACAACCCCGACAAACTCCGCGCCCTCGAGTCCGCCGGCATGCGCATCCTCGAACGCGTCCCCATCGTCGTCGAATCAAGCGAACCGGCAGCGCATTACCTGAAGACGAAGAAGGAAAAGATGGGCCATCTGATCCAGGATTGAGGCCAAATCCAAAATCTCCAATATTCTGCAAGAAATTGGAACAAATGAGTCCTTTCTCACTCACATCCGCTGCATCATTGCCGTCACTAAGTACCACTAACTACAAGACTTAGCACTTTTTTTTGGCGCTTGGGCGGTTTGGCTTTCAAATTGCATTAATACCAATCATCTACGTGCGTTTTTCCTGATGTCAGGCGACATCCAGAAAGGAAACGCTTTAGATTTTGTCCATATTCTAAATAGGAGATAACAATGAACAAGAACTTCAAGTTTATTTCGTTGTCCCTGGCCCTGTTGCTGGCTTTCTCAGCAGCTGTTTTTGGCCAAAGGACAACGGGTTCAATTGAAGGAACCATCACCGATCAGAACGGTGCTGTTGTCCCGGGCATTAGCGTCACCGCTACCAGCACGGGCTCGACCACCGGCCTGAAGAGGACTATCACAACTGATAGTCAAGGTTTCTATCGATTTTCTGAGGTTCCCCCGGGAACCTACGATGTCTCGACCGAAGAAGCGAAAGGCTTTAAGTCGTCGACAAAGGCAACCGTCGTCAATACCGAGCGTGCCTCGGTGGTTGACATGGGCCTGACCATCGGGTCGGGCACGGCCGTGGTCGATGTCACGGGCGATCAGGCAACGATCGATCCGGGCGAGACCAAGGTCAGCAACGTCATCACGGCGAAAGTGTTTGACGCACTGCCGAAGGGCACGACTTTCACGACCGTTCTGAAGACGGCCCCCAGCGTACGTCCTGAGACGCTCGCCGGTGGTTTTCAGATCGACGGCGCGTCGGGCTCTGAGAACGTGTTCGTCATCGACGGCCAGGAAGTTACAAACTTCCGCACCGGTTCGCTGAATGCCAACAACAACCTTCCGTTCGAGCTGCTTGCCGAGGTCCAGGTCAAATCGACCGGATTTGAGGCTGAATACGGCGGCGCGACCGGCGGCGTTATCACTGCAGTTTCGGCCGGTGGTAACAATAATTGGAAAGGAAATTTTGGCATATCGTTTGAGCCGTCGAAGTTCCAGGGCGATGCTCGCCCCGGCCTGCTTCGCTTCTCGAATGAGAATGTCAACTTCCCGACGAGCAACACGCGCAATGGCTATGAGTACTTCCCGATCGTGAAGAATGGCGGAACGCCTTACTTCCCGGTTGGACGCATCAGCGGCCCGATCGCCAAGGACAAACTCTGGTTCTCAGCAACCTACGCCCCGCAGATCACGGAGCGCAGACAGACCGTTCCGTTCTATGCGAACAGCAACGGTGCGACCGACCTGTTCGGCCGCCGCCTGCCCTCGAGCGATCCGGCAAACCGCGTAGTCGTCGGCAGCCAGACCTTTAACTTCAAGCGTGTCACGCATGAAGCGTTCTTCCGTCTCGATGCTCAGCCGAGCTCGAAGTTCCGTGTATATGGTACCTGGCTCTGGAACCCCATCGTTGATGAAGGATCTCTGCCGGGTTATATGTACGGCCTTTCGAACTTCATGAGCGTTGGCCCGATCGGCGGCTCACTCGTTCCTAACGACACCTACTTTAACAATCAGGGTGGCCGCCAAAACGGCAACTCGCTCAATGGACAGGCTACATGGACGCCGAACAACAAGCTCGTTGTGAACTTCCGTGTCGGCCGCATGTTCCTCAATGAGAAGCTTGGTTCGTATGGCGTTGCTAATTCGACACGCTACCTCTGCAGCACCTCGGGCAATGTCAACAACATCCCGGGCGGCGCGGCAGCGGCAGGCTGCAGCAATGGCTTTACCAACTTCCCGACCAACTTCCAGGTCCCGTTTGACGTTTCGACCCGCACCACGCTCGATGCTGATGGATCGCTGGTTGGCCTGCAGGCAGGCGGACGCCACAATCTGAAGTTTGGCTATCAGTTCAACCGTCTCTCGAACGATACAGAACAGGGTTATCCGACGACCGGCGTCGTAGTTCTCTACTACGGCCTGAGCATCGACAACACCCTTGGAACACCGCCGACACCGGGCAACATCGGTTCCGGCTACTATCAGCGTTTCGGCACGATCGGCAAGGCATCGAGCTCGAACAACGCGCTGTTCGTCCAGGACCAGTGGCAGATCATGAATCGCCTCACCCTGAACCTCGGTGTTCGTATCGAGAAAGAAGATGTCCCGAGCTTTAACCCGTCAAATCCCGGCATCACCTTCAACTGGGGCGACAAGGTCGCACCGCGTTTTGGTGCTGCGTTTGACGTGCTTGGCAATGGCAAGTCGAAGATCTTCGGCAGCTACGGCTGGTTCTATGATCGCTTCAAGTATGAACTGCCCCGCGGTTCGTTTGGCGGCGATTTCTACCGTCGTGACTACTTCGAACTTCTTCCGGCTCGCGGCAGCCTCTACACGAGCTATACCAAGTCGAACATCCTCGGCACGGTTCCCGACATCTTTGGCGGTAACTGTCCGGAGCCGGCAAATCCGAATAACCCGTGGCCGACCCTTGGCAATGGTTACTCGATCTGCCAGTTTGACTTCCGCATCCCGTCGAACTCAGGTGCCGGTATCACTGTTGGTGGCGCCGTCGATCCTGACATGAAGGCCGCTCGCCAGAGCGAATACACCGTTGGTTACGAGCAGCAGTTGAGCACCTATATGCTCTTCAGCGCTCGCTACACCCACAAGCAGGTTGACAAGGCCATCGAAGACATCGGCATCCCGACCCCCGAGGGCAGCGAAGCTTATGTTATCGGCAACCCGGGTTTCGGCCTCGCTTGTGCGACCCAGAAGTCGTACGGCTATCCTTGTGCGGAAGCGGAACGCAAGTATGACGCGTTCGAGGTCCGCATCGACAAGCGGTTGTCCAAGAACTACTTCTTCAATGCCAGCTACACCTATAGCCGCCTCTTTGGTAACTATTCAGGTTTGGCCAGCTCTGACGAAGCAGGACGCACCAGCCCGAACGTGAACCGGTTCTTTGACCTTCCGTTCCTCGGCTGGACCGCTGACGGTGCACCGGACAATGGACGTCTCGCGACGGATCGTCCGCATGTATTCAAGGCCTATGCCGGATACAACTTTGACTGGGGCGGCAGCAGAACGAACTCGACCGACGTTGCTTTCTTCACGACAGCACAGTCGGGTACGCCTCTGACGACCACATACTCGCTCTACAGCGTGACGTCGGCTATCCTCAACCACCGCGGCGACCTCGGTCGCACAGCGACGTTTACTGAAACTGATCTGCTGGTCAGCCACAAGTATCGTTTTGGCAGGGATGGACGCTTTACGCTTGAGCCGTTTGTTAACATCCGAAATCTGTTTGATGAGGACAACGAACTGACGCGTAACACTCAGTACGGTCTCGCAAATCTCAGCGCGGGCTCGCTCGCCGCTGCCGGCTGCGCTGCCTGTACTGACGAAGTTGCGACCATCCTGCAGATCTTCAACGGCGGTATCCGGGATTACGTCCTGGCCCGTCTGGATGGCAACAAGGCCGCTCGTGTTTTCAACACCTTTAACCTTGCGAATTCATTCCAGGCTCCTCGTGAGACCCGGTTTGGTGCAAGACTTTACTTCTAATCCGACAGGATGATGAAACTCGAAAGAGACTGCCTGAAAAGGCAGTCTCTTTTTTGTATTCTGTGCTAGGTTGGGAGCGCAACGCAGCTTACAGTCTTGGATATGGCAAAGAAGGTCGTGTTCAAGAGGTATGGGTTGGATCAGCCGTGGATGTTTTCAATACTTCACACCCTTCTTCGCCTCTTTCGGTGTTGTCGGTTTTGCAAACGCACTGTCCGGGATCTGGCGGTTGTATTCGATCGTTTCGTAGTTGATGCGGGAAGTATGCACTCCGTCGATGAAGTGGTCGATGATGTTGGGGTGGCGCAAGCCCGCGGACTCGATGAATTGTGCGTAGCGATCTTCTTCGGGGATGTCGTCGCCCTCGGCGGATTTACGTTTGTAGAGGGCTTTTTGCGGGGTGGCGTCGTCGGCTGAGAATTCGAACTCGACGGTGAAGCCGTCCTTGTAGGTCAGCTTGATCACGTCGTTGCGTTTGCCCAAGCTGGCGGCCCGGCGGCCCACGTAGCTGAGTTCTGCTGCCCCTCGCCAATAGCCGCGTAACACGTTGTCGAGGCTCACGCGCATTCCGGTCTTAAAGCCCGCGATCTGCTTCTCGGTCTGCGCCTTTATTACCTCGTTCTCGTCGTCGTAGATCCAGCCCGTCTCGCCCGTGTTGACCTGCACGGTGTGCGCACCGCCGCCCTTGAACTCGGTTCGCTCTTTGTCGGGAAACACGATGATGTCAACGAATCTCTGAAACGACGACGCCCTGCCGTCGAGCATCTGCGTAAATTGCCCCTTGCCGACCGTCGTCCTGACCTGTAAATACTTGTCACCACCGAGGTATTCCACGGCCTTGGCGATAATGGCCTCGGCCTTCTCAGTCTGCGGCGGCTTTGCATCTGTTGTCACCGGCTGTGCAACGGCCATTCCGGTCAGCATTGCCAAGAAAAGAAATATTGCTGGCCCGTTGATCGGATGTTTGCTCATAACTGCGGACTTCGATGAATATAACACCAAAGCCGTTTGGTGCGAGAAGAAATAACCTCAGTCTGTACCTACCTTGATCAGGTTCGACAAGGCAAAGAGCTTCCGGGGCGCTTTGATCTTGAGTTATAATCTCTTGCGACAGAGATGACATGCTCGCTCATTATAAGCACCTATAACTGGCCTCAAGCGTTGGAGTTGGTCCTCGAAAGCGTTTTTCGACAACGAACGCTGCCTGATGAGGTTATCGTAGCAGACGACGGATCGACACCCGAGACTGAGGCAGTCGTTAAGGCCTTCGCTAAACGGTCGCCGATACCGCTGCAACACATATGGCACGAAGATAATGGGTTCCGCGCAGCGACGATTCGGAATAAAGCTATCGCCCGGGCAAGCGGGCCCTATATCATTCAGATCGATGGTGACATTATTCTTCATCGTAGTTTTGTCAGGGACCACCTGCGCTCGGCTCGACACGGCGTATATCTCTACGGCACTAGAGTCCGTATTCTAGAGAAGTTTCTACCTGTCCTCTTTTCGAAGAGACAGACGGACTTCTCGCTTTTCTCCTCAGGCATTGCGAGAACGCTCCGGGCGTTGCACAGCGATCTCTTGTCCGACATCGTCGGCCGGCCCAAGGCTTTCCTGAAATGGAATGTTCTGGGCTGCAATGTGTCGTTTTGGAAGGAAGACTTCTTGAGCATCAACGGATATAACGAGGAGTTCAACGGGTGGGG
>CAZMQR010000024.1:0-15408 GCA_964568325.1 uncultured Chloracidobacterium sp.
CGGTTTCGCCGTCGAATCGGGATAGAGCGCAAAGAATTGTTGGGCGATCTCGATCTGGTCAAAACCGGTCGAGGCCTGGACGAGCTTTGACAGGCGATCCTCGTCAGTTGAGCGAAACTTGCCAAAAACTGCGTCAGCCTGGACCCAGCCATAGTTCTTTGGCGGCACCGTGACCTTGTAGAATTTCACCCCATCGGCCTCTGTGACGCCGAGGATCTGAACCTTTCGGCCCCGGCCCATGCGGTGGACGGATTCGGAAAAGAGGCTCGGAGATTTTCTCAGCACCGACAATGTTTCGTCGATAACGACGGCTGAGTGGCCGATCTCCGGAGCTCGTGCGGCCGCTACGCGCGATTTTGAGCCGACGGCAACGGGCTTTCTTTGCGCGATGACGGTAACGCTCAGCCCTGCCATCACAAGAATTATTAGGCCAATGTTTTTCATCGTGTCGCCGTCAATCGGCCGATCGGGCCGCAGTGGTGAAAGTGACAGATCGCTATCGCCAGGGCGTCAGAAGCGTCGAGCGGCTTTGGCGGTTCCTTCATTCCCAACAGCGCTTTGACCATTTGCTGGACCTGCTGTTTTTCAGCGTTGCCGTAGCCGACGACCGTTTGTTTGACGAGCCGTGGTGCGTACTCGGCGATCTCAATGCCCCATTGCTCGGCGAGCAACAGCATCGTGCCGCGGACCTGGCCGAGTTTTAGCGCCACGCCGACATTTACCGCGTAAAACGTGTCCTCGACCGACAGCACGTCGGGCGAGTGGCGTTCGATGACGTCGGCAACGCCGTTGTAGATGTTCAAAAGGCGTTTTGAGAAAGCCTCTTTCGGGTTCGAGCACACGGTGCCAAAATCGACAAGCGTGTATTTGGTACCACTGCCGTCAACGACGCCCCAGCCGAGCGTTTCGCTGCCCGGATCGATCCCTAAAACGCGCATTTGCTATTAAGTAACTGCCCAAAAAGATACTTCAGATGTGAGCGGTTAAGCAAGTTGGCTGGCGCGTCCGCGGCCTTTGCGAAAATCTCTGCGTTCTCTGCGTGGAAAGCCGGTTCCACGCAGAAGCCGCTGAGATGTCCGCAGAGGTTCGCAGAGAATCGGTTGAATCTCGCCTGTAATACTTTTATCATCGACATTTATCGCCGCCTTCGATGGATCATTTTTCGCAACCGGCAGTTCTTACGTCCGTCCGAGCCTTGATGGCGGATGCGATCGATTACGCGGGGCTGTTTCCGCCGTCGTCGGTTTCGATGTCTGAGGCGGTCATTAACTACGCGATGTATCGCAACAGCAACTACGCATGGATGCTGGGGCGATTCGTGGTAACGGCGGCTCGGCTGGACGAATTTTACGAGAGTGCGAAGGATTTTATCTCGCGCGATGGCGGCAACGCATGGCGGGTCGCGGTCGTCGCCGGCGATGACGTGACAAAGACGATCGATCAGGTCAAGAATTTTAACGCGGCGAACAGTCCGAGTATCGTATGCGATGTCTTGGAAATAAGGGCCGATTCGGCTGGCGTGATCGAGAATGCGGCCCTGTCTGTCCCCGACGACATTACCGCGTATTTTGAACTGCCTCTCGACGCGACTTTGCCCGATCTGGTCTCGACGCTCGCCGTTCGCGGGCAGCGGGCAAAGATACGCACCGGCGGCGTTACGCCCGAGGCGTTCCCGTCAACGCAGGCGATCATTCGGTTCGTCAAGACATGTTTGGCGGCGAATATTAGATTTAAGGCGACCGCCGGGCTGCATCATCCGATACGGTGCTTTCGGCCGCTGACGTATCAGGCAGACAGCGTAAAGGGCACGATGCACGGCTTCCTGAACCTGTTCCTGATGACAGGCTTCGCCCGCGAAGGCTATCGCCCGTCGCTGCTTGAGGACGTGATGGAAGAGGAGTTTGAGGAGGTCTTTGCGTTCGACGACCAGTGCGCCATCTGGCGCGACGAGTACGTGTTAAGTACCTGGCAGATCGAGCGAATGCGCGAATACGGCCTGCAATCGTTCGGCTCGTGCTCATTCGACGAGCCTGTGGCTGACCTGCAGAAGCTGGGGATTTTATAGCCCACGAAATACACGAAGGGCACGAAAATGGGCCTCTTTTTAGTGTGTTTCGTGTATTTCGTGGGAAATTTCTTATGTACGAAATAAACGAGACACATGACCCGGAGTTGAGGAGTTGGGTCGAGAGCGCTAACGATCCGGGGACGGATTTTCCGATACAGAATTTGCCGTTCTGCCATTTTTTGGGGGAATCCCCTGACTATCTAGGTGTTCTAATCGGCGACCAAGTCCTAAGCCTCAGGCGGGCGGTAGAGAGAGACCTGCTTGGACCAGCGCCTCGTGGGGCGGAAGATCCAAATGTACTTTGGGTCAATACTGTGGATGCAGTGATGGGCCTCAACGCCGCAAACCTCTTTCGGAAACGCGTTTCAAGCCTGTTAAATCTAGGGGTGCCAGAAGAAATCCGCAAGGAAGTCGCGGACTGTTTAATACCGCAATCTCAGGTCGAGTTTAGACTTCCTCTTCAGTACATCGGCGACTACACCGATTTCTACTGCTCGATCTATCACGCGACTAATGTGGGGTCGATGTTTCGGCCGGACAATCCTTTGTTGCCGAATTATAAGTATGTGCCGATCGGGTATCATGGGCGGGCTTCGTCGATCGTGGTGTCGGGCACGGACATCAAGCGGCCACGTGGGCAGAATCGGACGGATGCGGAGAAGCCGCCGGTGTTTATTCCGGCAAAGAGTCTCGATTACGAGATGGAACTGGGCGTTTTTGTCGGAAGGGGAAATGAGATGGGTTCGCCGATACCGATAGCCGAGGCCGAGGAGCATATCTTTGGGATGTGTCTGGTCAACGACTGGTCGGCGAGGGACATACAGGCTTGGGAATACCAGCCGCTGGGGCCGTTTTTGGCGAAGAATTTTGCGACGACTATCTCGCCGTTCGTCGTGACGATGGAGGCACTCGCACCGTTTCGGATAAGGGCGTTCGAGCGCGATGCGGACGATCCGCAGCCGCTGGATTATCTGAATGACGAGCAGAACCAAAAATTTGGCGGGCTCGACATCAATCTTGAGGTCTATATCCAGACCGAAAGGATGCGGAATGCGAATATCGAACCGTTTCGACTCAGCAAGTCCAACACCAAAGACCTCTACTGGACCGTCGGTCAGATGCTGACGCATCACGCGTCGAACGGCTGCAACCTGCAGACCGGCGACCTGATCGCCTCGGGCACGGTCAGCGGCCCGAGCAAAGAGGAACGCGGCTGCATGCTCGAACTCACATGGCGAGGCACCGAACCGATAGAATTGCCGTCGGGCGAGCAGCGTCGATTCCTCGAGGATGGTGACGAGGTCATCATGAAAGGCTACTGCGAACGCGACGGGTTTCGCCGCATCGGCTTTGGCGAGTGTCGCGGCCGTGTGTTGCCTGCCGATCAATAGCGATGCTTTGGCCTGCCCTGAGAGATCTTCACGATTCGGTGCTGGTCGTTACCGCAGACGGTTTTGACGATCGACAGGAGAATGTAAGTCGCGAGCTGGGCGACGGCAATTTTGAATTCGTCTATGGTGTAAATAAGGCAACTACGTCTATCGAGGAGATGATCGCAAGGGGCATCTACGACGAGCGGAGGGCGATAGAGCTTGACCGAAACGGGAAGAGGATGCCCCTGGGCCAGATATGCTGCTCGATAGGCCACCGCATGGCCTATGAGAAGTTTCTCGAGACTGACGGCCAACGTTGTCTGATCCTTGAGGACGATGTGCGGCTGGGCGAGTTTTCGGGCGATGAGATCAGTCGGATCGTGGCCGATGCTCCGCACGACGCTGACCTGATCTATTGGGGTTACAATTTAGGAGGGCGTCGTTCCGCAGGCGGTATCGCAAAGCAGGCTTTCTACCACGTGATCCACAGTCTGGGCATACTGAAATACGACCATACGATGATCCAAAACATGTATGACAGACCGTATAACGATCATTTTGATATCGCGGGGAAACACCTGCTAGCTCATGCCTATACGTTGTCGCGCCGAGGGGCCGAGACATTGGTAAAATGGAATACGCCCATCGCGCTTAACGCGGACACGAACCTGATGTATGTAGTTATGAAGAATGATGTCCGCGGATACGTCTCAAAAGAACAGATCATTTGGCAACGAAGCATTGACGCGTCAGACGCGATGAGTACAAGGCAGTGACGTGTTGATTCGGACCTCTTGTAGGCCCAGACGATCGCCAGATCTTGAAAGGGACAAATGCTTGCCGAATCGTTAAGAAAAATCCACGACAAGGCGTACGTTATCACGTACCCCGCCGCTAAGGAACGCCAACTATCGGTAACCGAGCAGCTCGGTAATGGAGCATTTGAATTCGTTTATGGTGTTGATAAGCGCGACTTCACAATCGAAGGCTTGATCGCAGACGGCACCTATGACGAAGGCCTCGCGATGCTGACCGATCCGAAAGGCCGGAAACTCACGCTTGGGCACATCTGCTGCTCGATCGGCCATCGGCGAGCCTATCGAAAGATGCTCGATGACGGATGCGAACGGGCACTTATCTTCGAGGACGACGTCGTAACACTTCCGGTCGATGAGGCGGAGATCGAGACGATCCTCGCCAACCTCCCGCCGGATGCCGACCTGATCCAATGGGGTTGGATGGGGGGGCGATTTCGGCCGCCTCTCGGTGCGCTTCAGCAGGCGATTTTCCATATCAAGTATGCTTTCGGCCGCTACAAGCTCGATCATAGAATGATCCGCAATCTGTATATGCGGCCTTACAACGATCACTTTCATATCGCATCGGTCAATTTTCTTACGCATGCCTATACGGTTACTCGACGAGCTGCAGAAGAGTTCATCCGCTGGAACACCCCGATAAATCTGAATGCCGACCACGTTTTGATCCTCGCGACCCTCGCCGGCGATGTGAGGGGCTATGTTCCGAAGGTGCAGCTCTTCGGACAGCGCAGTATTGACCCGAACGACCCGCTCGAATCTCTTACCCAGAAGTACTACTGAGCGGCCGCGTGGCGATTCTATCCGTGTTTGCTAAACTTGCCCCTGTGGGGACATCTTCGGCATTATCCGAGGCGGCAGTGCGCCGTGTGTCGACCGAGTCGGATGAGAGTGTTTCGACCGACGTGCTTGCGGTGGAAGAACCGCTCGAGATACGGCTCGGATTTGCTGACAATACGCACAGGGCGATCTCGATCACAATGCGCACGCCGGGCGATGACGGCGAACTGGCGGCGGGATTTTTGTTTACCGAAGGGATCCTCTCGTCGGCCGAACAGATCCGGCAGATCAGGCACTGCGGCCTGAAGATCAGAACGGGAAAGGGCGTGATCGACCGAGCCGCAGCACTCAATTCGAACACAATTCGCGTCGATCTGGCGGATGATGTTGAGATCGACCTCAAACGGCTGGAGCGGCATTTTTACACGTCATCAAGCTGCGGCGTCTGCGGCAAATCGTCAATAGAGGCGCTGAGGACAGGCGTTAAGCCATTGTCGGAGAATGGTTTGATGGCCAGCAGCGAAATGATCCATTCTCTTCCATCGCAGCTGCGCGAGACGCAGTCGGTGTTTGACGAGACCGGTGGGCTTCACGCATCTGCCCTGTTTACGGCCGACGGAATGCTCGATATCGTTCGCGAAGACGTCGGACGGCACAACGCGCTCGACAAAGTCATTGGACGCAATTTTTTGGACGGCACGGTGCCGTTATCTGATCGCATATTGCTCGTCAGCGGCCGGGCGAGCTTTGAACTCGTGCAAAAGGCCCTGATGGCCGGAATCCCAATAATGGCGGCCGTCGGTGCGCCGTCGAGCCTCGCTGTAGAGCTCGCAAGCGCATACGGCATGACGCTGATCGGATTTGTTCGCGACGGACGGTTCAATGTGTACACGGGAGCCGAGCGCGTGGCGGTAAGCGAGTCGGAAACACGACCGGTAGGGAGTATGTCTCTTGAGCGATGAGCCGCGTGGGGCACCCTCCCTACAGGTCGGGTTTCCGCCTGTCTGACGGATGAAAAACAGTAAGCTAAAAGTAACTCCGCCGCCGACCGTTTCCGCCGGCATTCACGCCGTGACGAATGCGCTCAGGCACGTCTTTGGCAAGATGGGCGTGGTGCGTGGGACGCGGGGGATGATTAAGCTGAACCAGAAGGGCGGTGTCGATTGCCAGTCGTGCGCATGGCCAGACCCTGACCACCGGACGATCAATGAGTTTTGTGAGAACGGTGCTAAGGCGTTGGCCGATGAGGGCACGAAGCGGCGGATCGGGCGCGAGTTCTTTGCAGAGCACTCTGTCGCAGACCTTTCCAAGCAAACCGATTTTTGGCTGAATCAACAGGGCCGCCTGACCGAGCCGCTCGTTCTGCATGAGGGCGCGGTGCATTATCAGCCTATCTCGTGGGATGAGGCGTTTTCGCTGATCGCTGAAGAGATCAATTCGCTCGCGTCGCCCGACGAGGCCGTATTTTACACATCGGGACGCACGTCAAACGAGGCGGCGTTCCTCTATCAACTTTTTGTGCGGCAATTTGGGACAAACAACCTGCCCGACTGCTCGAACATGTGTCACGAATCGACGAGCGTCGCGCTCGCCGAATCTATCGGACTCGGCAAGGCGACGATCAGGCTCGAAGATTTTGAGCGGACCGATCTTGTCATCGTCATTGGCCAAAATCCGGGCACGAACGCGCCTCGGATGCTTTCGTCGCTCGCCGCCGCGAAGGCCGCGGGTGCGAGGATGATCGCGATCAATCCGCTTGAGGAGGTCGGGCTGACGAGCTTTGTCGATCCAAATCCGCAGCACGGCAATCCATTTTCAGTTTTAGGTTTACGGCCCGCAAAGCTTGCCGATCTGCATCTGCCGGTGCGCATCGGCGGCGACATGGCGGTCGTCAAAGGGCTGATGAAGTCGCTCTTGGAACGCGAACGGGCAGCTCAGGGGACAGTGTTCGATCACGACTTCATTACCGCGAAGACCGACGGCTGCGACGAGTTGATCGAGCAGCTAGACGCGACGTCGTGGGATGACATTATCTCGGCCAGCGGTCTCAGTCGTGCCAAGATCGATGAGGCGGCGGCGACGATCGCCGAGTCGCGATCGTTCATCACCTGCTGGGCGATGGGCGTGACGCAGCACAGCGATGCAGTTGCGACGATCCAGGACATCGTGAATCTGCACCTGCTTCGCGGAGCGATCGGGCGGCCGGGAGCGGGGCTGTGTCCTGTGCGCGGCCATTCAAACGTGCAGGGCGACCGGACGATGGGCATTTGGGAGAAAATGAATCCCGTGTTTCGCGAGAACGTCGAACGCGAGTTTAGCTTCGAGACGCCCGAGCGTGACGGGTTTGATACCGTTCAATCCATTGCCGCGATGCGCGATGGGCGGGCGAAAGTCTTTTTCGCGATGGGCGGCAATTTTGTCGCTGCGTCGCCGGACACTGAAACGGTCGCGGCGGCCGTAGCGAATTGCGACCTGACCGTTCAGGTCATCACAAAGCTCAACCGCACAGCCCTGACGCCGGGCAAGACATCGCTTATCCTGCCATGCCTCGGCCGCACCGAGATCGATCCGCAGGCGTCGGGCGAGCAGTTCGTCTCAACAGAGAGCACGATGCTGAATGTGCAGATGTCGAAAGGGATCTTTGAGCCGGGATCGCCATATTTGAGAAGCGAGGTTTGGATCGTTGCTCAGATGGCGAAGGCCGTGCTCGGTAATAAGTCGAGCGTAGATTGGGACGCGATGTGCGGCGATTACGATCTCATTCGCGATGCGATCTCGCGGGTCGTGCCGGGCTGTGAGGATTATAACCGGCGCATTCGCGTGCCGGGTGGCTTTTATATGCCGAACCAGCCAAATGAGGGCCGCTTTCCGACACCGTCCGGAAAAGCACTCTTCCGGACGAGTGAGCTTTCAAAGATCGACCTGCCGCCGGGCCGCTTGCTGTTGACGACGATACGCTCGCACGATCAGTTCAATACGACGATCTACGGCCTCGACGACCGCTATCGCGGCATCGACGGTGGCCGGCATGTGCTGTTCATAGGCGAAGCCGATATCGCGAAACACGGCCTGACCGCGGGGCAAAAGGTCGATATCACGAGCCATTTTGACGATGGTGAACGGACGATCTTCGGCTTCACGGTAGTTTCGTATCGGATGCCGCCTGATTGCGTCGCGGCGTATTTTCCCGAGGCAAATCCGCTAATTCCGCTCGGCAGCACGGCGAAACGCAGCGGGACGCCGACGTCAAAATGCGTGATCGTATCCGTCACGCCGAGCGTATGATCGATCTCGAAAGTTTCATCCTGATCGGCGGCCGCTCGTCGCGGCTTGGCGTTGATAAGGCGTTTGTCGAGCTTGGCGGTGTGACGCTGGCGGAGCGAGCGGCAAGGACCGCTGAAAAGGCCTTTCCGGATCGTCGCGTGGCGTTCGTCGCCGGTGCGGAGGCTCAGTTCGCGGTCGATGCTGTTGTGGGTCTTCGGCGGCCGATGATCGCCGACCTGCGTCCGGGCTTTGGTGCGTGGAGTGGGCTGCACGCCGCATTAGTGTATGCCCGAACGGAGTGGGCGTTAGTGCTGGCGTGCGATTATCCGTTTGTGTCGGACGAGTTCTTGCGATTTCTCGCTGGGTGCGCGCCCGAGGGCCAGTCGGCCATCGTTCCGGTTCAGCCGGATGGACGGCTGCAGCCGCTCGGTGCCTTTTATCGTGTTGAGCCGATGCTCGCCGAGATCGAACTCCTGTTGGAGACGAGCCCTTCGATGCCGCCGCTGGTCGAATTCCTTGATAGGGAGCAAACGCGTCGTGTCGAGGCAGGTGAATATTCGACGGTCGCAGATGCCGACAGGCTTTTTCTAAATATCAACACACCTGACGACCTCGCGCGTGCGCGTGTGGCAAAATAGGATCGTGGATATCTGGCCCGACAAGTTTCGCGAGGAGTGTGGCATATTCGGCATCTATGGCCATACGGAGGCTTCGACGCTGACGCAACTCGGACTGTTTGCGTTGCAGCATCGCGGGCAGGAGGCGTGCGGAATCGTTTCGGCTGACGGCGACGACCTGATCCAGCAGCGGGGCATCGGACTGATCGCCGATGTGCTCGATCCGGACGTACTGACCAAATTGCCCGGCACGGCCGCGATCGGACATACGCGATATTCGACGGCAGGCAAGAATACGATCAAGGAAGTTCAGCCATTTCGAGTCAAATGCCAGCATGGGCTGATCGCCGTCTGTCATAACGGCAACCTGCCATTTGCCGAGGCCCGCCGCCGCGAACTCGAACGCGACGGAGCGATATTCTCATCCACATCCGATACGGAAACGATCCTGCACGGCATCGCCCGAACTAAGGCTGCGAACGCCGTGGAGGCGATAAAGAAGGTCCTTGCCGAAACTGAGGGCGCATTCTCACTGCTGTTTTTGACGACCGATGCGATGATCGCGGTGCGTGATGCACGCGGATTCAGGCCGCTCGTGCTTGGTAAATATCAGGACGCCTGGTGCGTGGCCAGCGAGACGTGCGCGTTTGACCTGATCGATGCGGAGTACGTCCGCGAGGTCGAGCCGGGCGAGATGGTCATCATCGATAAACGCGGGCTGCATTCAACGATGCCGTTCGGGCCGAAGCAGCACGCAGTATGCACCTTTGAGCATGTGTATTTTTCGCGGCCCGACTCGATCATATTCGGCCGCTCGGTCAACCAGTCGCGGCATATGATGGGCAGGCATCTCGCCGTCGAACATCCCGCCGAGGCTGACATCGTTGTGCCTGTGCCGGATTCGGGCGTGGCTGCGGCTATTGGTTATTCGGCGCAGTCGGGCATACCGTTTCGGCAGGCGATCATTCGCAACCATTATGTCGGCCGCACCTTTATCGAACCGACTCAGAACATCCGCTCGTTTGGCGTCAGGCTCAAGCTCAATCCGATCAAGGACCTCATCAGCGGCCGCCGCGTGGTGCTGGTGGATGATTCTATAGTGCGCGGAACGACCTCGAAAAAGATCGTCCAGATGGTTCGCGAGGCCGGCGCGGCGGAGGTGCACATGCGCATTTCGTGCCCGCCGACCACGCATTCCTGCTACTACGGCGTCGATACGCCCGATCGCAAACAGCTGATCGCCGCCAATATGCCCGTCGAAGAGATCTGCCGCCAGATCGGCGCCGACAGCCTTGGCTACCTGTCATTGACAGGCATGCTCGAATCTATAGGCCTCGACCCGGCAACGACATGCTCGGCGTGCTGGACGGGGAAATATCCGACCCTGATCGCAAACAGCGAAAGCGCCGCTAGCTAAGCCGGCGTTCCTATTCCTTGAGGTATGGGGCGAGCAGTTTGAGCCATGAGCGCTCGGCACGTCTGTGTTCCTCGCTGCAGCGCACGGCACGATTCTCCGGCAGGATATCAGGCTTGACCATCCACGCATTTTTCTTTTCGTTGCTCCCGTAAACGAGACAGATCATGTCATAGAATCGCGTCTTGCTGAATGAATGCTCGTCCCAATAGGCCATATCATTCGGGTCCTGGTCGCGGCTCGCTATGTCGAACTCGAGCGCCGCGTGGATCGTGCTTTGCTGGCCCTCGTCCGTGCCGTCGAGCATCAGGATAGTAGCCAGTTGATCGACCGCATCCTCTTCACGGCCGGTCGCCGGCAGTTCCCATACGTCGATCAGGCAATGGCCGAGCTCGTGAAAAAGCGTCTGCACGAGCGTGTCCTCGACCATCGAGTCAACCTTTTCCTGGTCCTTTTCGATCGTCTTGAACTCTGCCTCGTATTGGTCCAGCAGTTCGTAGCAAAATGTGATCTCTGACGAATCAGGACTGTAGAACGCATTCGGCTCGCCGCAGGCATCCATGTTGATATAGACGTCCTTTGGCATCGCGAGCAGGGCATTCAGCTCGTCAGCGATACCCTTAAAGACATCCTTCACCTCCTTCGGCATGTCCTTCTTGGGGTCCTTTGCCTTGGTCTTTGGCGAGAATCCGACCTTAAAATCGCCCTTGTCGAGCGGATGCTTGACCGGCGGCTTGGCCGGGGATGGCGCGGGCTGCGGATTCTTTTGTGCGATGAGTTCGGCGGCCCCGAATAGAACCGTCAATGCGATAGATGCGCAAATGCGCACGGCTGTGATTTTCATATGACGCGAACGCTCCCCTATTGTTGATTCGATGGATTTCTCGACGAGTATATTCTAAGCGTTTGGTGAACGCAAAAATGGGACTAAGCCACTTGTCGCCTGCCGCTCAAGACGATAGCCTTCCCAAAGCGATCCCTGGTCAATCTCTAATAGTCGCTCTCTAAGCTACCTCAAGCGCTGAAAGCGGACACCTCACCTGCCACAACTATCGGACATATGATGTGCTAACTACATGCCCTCTCTCGGTGTTTGACATCTAAGCGGAAACTGGTGTAGAAACGGCGCGGTGCCTACCTCACTAGGTCGGCACCGCCAACCTAACAATTGTTTATGAGAAGATGAGGTCTGCCATGAAACGCAACAAAGTAATTTGGATGTTGGTTTTCTCCGTCGTCCTTGCCACCGTCGCGGTGACAATGGATTCAACGGATGTTGATAGCCAGGAAAAAGCAGCGATCTTGCCGAACCCGACACCTCCTGTAAGTGGTACGAACCTTAGCAAATACGGTGTAGCGGACTACGATGCCGTATTTTCGCTCGAAGCAAGCGAGTTGGAACGCAGAAAACGTGCCAGCGCCCGTTATGACAATGAAGGATGGGTGGTGAAATATCCACACCCCAAGGATTTTGCGGTCGGGCGGTTTACGGAAGAAATTCCTCCTCCGTTGATCCCGACTCGGGAGAGTGACCTCATAGTGATTGGTAAGGCCGTGGAAGTCACGGCCCATCTGTCAAACGACAAGACCGGCGTGTATTCAGAATTCACATTTAGAATTAGTCAGGTCATGAAAAACAGCAATCCATTGAAGCCCAAACAGGGGTCTTCGATCACTTTCGATCGTCCAGGTGGGGTGGTTTGCTATCCAACCGGGCAAAAGGTACTGTACGAGCACGGTCAGAAGGGCATGCCGGAAGTGGGGCGCGAATACCTACTCTTTCTTCGAACTGATACCACGAGTGACAATTACGATGTGATTACGGTCTATGAACTGCGGGACGTGAGCACAGTTCCCTTGGATTCGGGACGTAATGTCGAGGACATAAAGCGAATGGGCAAGTCCGCTTTCGTACAAACGGTTCGGGATGAACTCTCACGACCGAACGAAATGGAGGAACCCGGAGGCAGACCATGAGGAAGTCGAGCATGCCTAGAGATGGCTTTGCAGCTACTCATCATCTTTGCTTGCCTGTCGATTATTGCGGTTCGGTGGACATCGACTCCGGCTAACGCCCAAGGGACGTGCGGGGGTGAACCTCGATTGAAGGCCCCCAATAACCCGAAGTCACAGGCATGGCCCTATGGAAAATCCTACGCTCCTATTGTTTTCGATCCAACCACCGATTCTGAATTTCAACAGATTAGAGACGGAGCCTTGGACTGGAATTCGCACAGCGTAACGAATTGTTCGGACGTTACGTTTCAGACGGCAACCCGCTCCCAGGCACCGTATGATCCTCTTACTTCGGTGCCCGATGATACTGTTTGGGTTTTTAGAGAAGATCAGGGATCGGAACTTATTGCTTTTTTCCAAGCCGTTGCCGGACCACAGATCCAAGAAATTCGGGCTGCAAAAGTCAGGATTCAACATCCATATGGATCCAGTATGCCGGGTGCCATGCGATCAACGGTTACACATGAGCTGGGGCACGGATTCGGTCTGCAGAATGAGACGTTCCCCGCAAGCCCGGGTAGGTCGATTATGGGTATCTCAACGGAAATAACGGCGTGTGATACGGAGGCTATCCGAAAAGTATACTGCCCGCTGCCTACTCCGACCCCAACGCCGATGCCAACGCCCGCGCCGCCCCAACCTCCGGGTGATGAGTGCAATACGTGCAACGGGACGGGCCAATTTTTCTGTCAAATGGACAATCGTTCTGAGCAGTTTCCGAGTTGCTGCAGCTATGTAGAATGGCGTGCGTGCATCGATCGCGAAGGGATCTGGGATCCGCTCACATGTACCTGCGGGTCGCCGATAGTCGTGGATGTGTCAGGCGATGGTTTCGATCTGACGGGCGCGTTGGACG
This sequence comes from uncultured Chloracidobacterium sp., assembly GCA_964568325.1. Taxonomy (GTDB): domain Bacteria; phylum Acidobacteriota; class Blastocatellia; order Pyrinomonadales; family Pyrinomonadaceae; genus OLB17. The sequence goes on from CAZMQR010000024.1 coordinate 13,207, forward strand.
GAGTGATGTTCAGGCTCGAAAACACGGGCGTGTATCGGCAGACGGCTTGGACGGCAGCGGGGTCGGACGAAGCGTGGCTGGTGCTGGACAGGAATGGCAACGGCACCATCGACAGCGGTCGTGAATTGTTTGGCGATTCGTCACCGCAGCCGCAAATGCAGCCGGGCGAGGTGAAGAACGGATTCAGAGCATTAGCGGTGTTTGACCGGCTTGATAGAGGCGGAAATAACGACGGGTTCATCAACCGCGACGATACAGTGTTTGACGATCTGAGGTTGTGGACGGATGAAAACCACAATGGAATCTCCGAGGCGAGTGAACTTAGGTCATTGCGTGATTCCGGTCTGAAACGGATCGATCTCGATTATCGCGAGAGCCGCCGCCGCGACGCGCACGGCAACTGGTTCCGTTTTCGCTCAAAGGTCCGCGACGCCCGCGACGCCAATATCAGCCGCTGGGCCTGGGACGTGGTCCTGCAACAGTAGAGCGACGCCCACCGGGGCCGCCGTTAATCGATCTCGAGGACGAGCGGCGTGGCTGCGCCTGAGCGTTTTGAGCGGATGTTTATCACAAACAGGTCGCCGGGCAGGTTTGAGAATGAGATGTCGCCATTGAGGCGAATACGGGCATAACGCCGTTCGAGCGTTGTCGGGTGGATCAGCTCGACGAGCGTGGCTGCATATCGGCTGGCCGGAGAGCCGGGCACAAAGCCGCTCAGGATAAATGTGCCAGTCGCCGTGCCGCTGGACGCATTGGTGTCGTGGGCGCCCACATCGATATTTGTGTTAAACGGATTTCTGCGAAAACGTCGCTGGTCGAGCCGTCCGTTTGGGACCGGAACGCCGGGAAGCGTCGGGCAGTCGCTTGTTCTGACGCAGCCATTGCCATTCAGTATTGCCGGGCTGCCGGCGAGAGGCATAAACGTGTTCGTCTGGCCGCCGTTGTCCGCCAGCGCTCCCAACATCGGGTCGATTATGTCGTTGTTGCTCACCTGATCGCCGTTGACGCCGTTCGTAAAACCGGTGCTGCCATTCGCCGCAGTGACGATGTTGCTGCCGCCCGAGACAAACGTCCCTTGCAGGCTGTTGCCGAGGGCCGAGTCGCGGCCGATGATCGAGTTAATGACGCGAACGGTGCCGTTTGCTCCGCTCAGGATACTGTTGACGGCCTGCGTGCCGGTGTTTTCCGAGAAGGTATCGTTGGCGAGCATCAGTATGCCTTCGTTGTAGATCGCGCCCGCCGATGAGGCAACATTTCCGGTGATGGTGGAATTGGCGATGGCCATCTCGTGAGTGCTGCCGGTATTTGCGATGCCGCCGCCTGTGACGCTGCCGGAATTCTCATTGATCAGGCAGCGAATTACGGTTAGCCGGCCCGAAGAAGATATCCCGCCGCCGATCTGAGCCGTATTGCCGGTCACCGCCGAGTCATACAGCCCGAGCACACTGCCGGTCTCGACAAAGATCCCACCGCCAAACAGACCGTTGCCGTTTTGGATAGTAAGGCCGCGAATATTTACCGAAGCCTGTGTTTGCGGGATGTGAAAGATGCGAGAATTCGGCGCTCCGGCAGCTCGCCGCACCGTCAGCCGCCGGGCTCCGGGGCCGACAATGTCGAGATTCTGGTTGATAAGCAATTCGCCAAGCGTCAGGTCGATAGTTGACGGATTCGGCAGGTCAAAGATGATCGCGTCGCGGGTCGAATTCGCATTAGCCTCCTCAATCGCCGCCCGCAAAGTACACTGGCCGCCCGCATCCACACAAACACGGTCGCCCGGCTGGTCGTCATTGCTGTCGGCGTTGCTGCTGACGATCAGCAGCAGGCCCGTGATATCCTGCGCCCGGGCCGACACGCAGCCGAACACAAGGGTAGCCAACCCAAGCGTGAGGAGAGATCTGACTGTGACCGCCGTATGGATCATCTCAGACAATAGTTGATTCCGTTATACCACGAGCGTCAAGTCAGAACCGGTGAGCGGTAGCGGCCGGATTCTCTTGAGCCCCGAAGAATGCGAAAGGCCGATCGTCATTTTTCACTTCCGTCCGCGTTCAACTTGCCGGAATCCGGTCGCTACCGCTCCCGGGTCCGAATTGACGCCAACGCAAACGTTTCAATTCTCATCAAATTATCGTAAACTGTCCTTCCTCGTGGGGGCGACAGGCTTCGACAGGGGCTTGTATAGATCTTTGAATGCACGTCGGG